>JAHJDR010000275.1 GCA_018812345.1 bacterium
GTCTGTCGTCTATCGCCGCGCCTGCCTCTGGCAGGTCTATCGTCTGTCGTCTGTCGTCTGTCGTCTAGCGTCTAGCGTCTGTCGTCGCTCGCTTGCCCCGTTCTACGGGGTCGATCGTTTTAGAAAACAAGTTCCCCTCCTCCCCTGGCCCTAAGCCCTAAGCCCTAAGCCTTAAGCCTTACGCCTTATTTTACCCTGAAACTTCCAAAAATCACCTTTTATCTAATTTGATTATTCATAGTATTTTCGTATAAAAGAAACACACCATGGATTCGTTTACGATCAAAAACCTAACCATCCCCCACAAACTCATATTAGCACCTATGTGCGGGATTACTAATCTGCCTTTTCGTCTGATTTGTAAAAAGTACCAGGCGGGTCTTGTTTTTAATCAAATGGTATCTGCTAAAGCGCTTATTATGAAAGACAAAAAAAGCATGGGCATGCTCACGTTTCAAGAATCTGAAAGACCTATTGCCATGCAAGTTTTTGGTAATGATGAAAAAGTCCTGTCAGAAGCGGCAAAAATTATTGAGCAAACAGGTTGTGACCTCATTGATTTAAACTTAGGCTGTCCTGCTCGTAAGATTGTTAATGATGGCGGTGGGTCAGCTCTTTTAAATGACATTGATAAATTATCAAGCATTCTTAAAGCCATGCGAAAATCACTCACAATTCCCTTTACCATAAAAATAAGAGCTGGCTGGGACAGTGAGAGTATAAAAGCACCGGAAGTTGCCAAGCTGGCTGAAAACGAAGGAATAGATGCTGTCACTATCCATGCGCGCACACGTGCTCAAGGATATAAAGGTCAAGCCAACTGGGGCTTAATTAAAGAAATTAAAGAAGGGGTTTCCATTCCGGTGATTGGCAATGGTGATGTCAAACAAGCTTCTGATGCCCACAGAATGATGGCTCAAACAGGCTGTGATGCCGTAATGACAGGCAGAGCAGCTTTTCACCAACCATGGATTTTTCAAGATTTCATTCACAATACAGATACCATGTTATCTCATAATGATTTGCTCGCTATGCTCCTGCAACACTATGACTATGCACGTGATTTTTTTGGTGACAGTCGCGGTCTTAAAATAATGCGTAAATTCATTTGCTCTTATACAAAAGGAATACGTGGCGGCAGTGCTTTCCGTAATGAAATATTAAGACTAGATGACTGGGAAACGATAAAAGAAAAACTACCTGTTTTTTTTAACGCATTAAAATAGAACGAACATGTTAAATATTATCTTCACCTTCTCTGAGATCACGAGGGAGTGAAATAATAAATCGCGAGCCCTTACCCACTTCACTATAAAGCTCAAGAGTGCCTTTATGAAGATGTACAATATCCATAGCAATCGGCAGACCTAATCCAGAACCATCTTTCTTATCAACAATCACTCGCTCAAATTTATTGAATACCTTAGCTTTGTTCTCTTCAGCAATTCCGGGACCACTGTCAGCAATACAAATACAAACGTGATTCATGTGATTTAAACACTCCACCTCTACCCAGCCCATTTTCGGTGAATATTTGAGGGCATTGCTTACCAGATTATAAAACACCTGATGCAAGCGATCACGATCACCCCAAATAACGCCAACATCAACCATCTTATCTTTTTTCAGTTCTATCTTTTTTTCAGCAAAACCATACTCAAACTCAGATATCACTTCATCAATAAGAGGTAAAACATGAATCTTTTGTCGCCTCAGTTCCATTTTACCCGCTTCAATACGAGAAATATCTAAGATATCAGTTGTCAGCCTTACAAGACGATCAATCGCACTTTTTGAACGCTCTAAAAAAACTTTTTGTTTGTCTGCCAGTTCTCCCACCAAACCATCGAGAACAATATCAAGATTATGTTTAATGATCGCTAGAGGCGTCTTAAACTCGTGAGACACATTGGCTACAAACTGAGATTTCACCTTATCAGCCTCTTCAAGCTCTTTATTTCTATCCTGCAGAGCCTTACGTGCCTTTTCTAATTTTTCAGATTGTTTTTTCACTTCTGTAAGATCTTCATAGATAGCGACGACCTCCCCATGAGGAAGTTTAAAGACATAATTGGAACGCCAACCAGAAATGCGATCATCCTGATACATGGCAACAGGATGTGTCTCAGGTTTCCCTGAATGCCACACTCTTTGTAAAACAGTAAATAAACCAAATTCTTTAATGGCAGGAAAGACCTCCGTAACCTTCTTACCCACTATGTCATCTTTACTAATTTGATCAGCTCGCTGGGCCGCCGTATTAAAATTAATAAATTTAAAATCCTCCCCATCATTAACAGCTTCATAAATAGCAACACATGAATTGACATGATCAAATAGTTCATGAAAAATACACTCAGTATTTTCTTCTGTGCCTTTATGAAATAATTTATGACTGTCGTGTGAATCCATATTAATATCTCACATCAATTTTATGATTTTAAATAATCTGTCATCTCTTGAATGATGTCTTTTATTGTAGAAGTGTTTAATAACGTTTGATCGTTACGGCTCATATCATCCAACTTGAGTTGTTGGGGGATTTCTTCCCGAATGGGCGTGTCTGCTGTGGAAATATGACTAATACGCATGTCTTTAATCTGTTTCTTAGCCCCTTTGATTGTATAATTATGATTGTAAAGAAGATCACGTATCTCACAAATGAGTTGTACATCTTGTCGTTTATAAAGCCGCTGCTTGGAACGTGATTTTGTGGGTGCTATTTCTGGAAACTCTGTTTCCCAATAACGCAAAACATAGGGTTCAACGCCTATGAGTTTGGCAACTTCACCGATACGAAAATAGAGTTTATCAGGGATGTTGAAATCGTGCATATCTAAGGGATCGATGGGTCAATGGGTCGACGGTTCGACGGAATGTTATATCATCCCACGACCCTTCGATCCATCGACCCTTCGAACCTAATTAAAAACTATTCACCCTTATTCAAGGCTGATTTTAATACCTGAGAAGGCTTAAATGTTAAAACACGTCTGGCTGAAATTTCAATTTCTTCACCTGTTTGAGGATTGCGACCAATGCGAGGACGTTTTTCACGAACAACAAAATTACCAAAACCACTAATTTTGACCTTTTCTCCTCTTTCCAATGTTGTTTTGAGTGTTTCAAAAACGAGTTCAACAATATCAGAGGCTTCCTTCTTAGAAAATCCTACTTTTTCATAAATAGATTCAATAAGTTCAGCTTTTGTTAAGGTTTTCCCACCAGTTACTTCAACACCATTATCTGCAGATCCCATTAATCCTTCTTCAGTCATGAGTCCTCCTTGCAACATCTTATGGCACACTCAATTCAGAATGCATCATGAAAATGCTAACATTATTATTAAATATTTTACTTTAACTGTTATATAAAAACGCTATATTCTAACTGCTGTTTTATATTTGTAACTTATTTGAGATGAACGAGCAAGCAAAAATGCATTAGCGTAAACTGACGCCAAGCCTTTTTTGCAGCTTTTCCACCAAAGCAAAATGAACAGCATTCACCTCTTCGTCAGTCAGACTCTTTTCTTTTGGCTGATAAATCATTGAAAATGTTAATGATTTTTTGTCTTCACCGAGGTTTTCACCCGTGTATAAAGCAAATAGATTATAGGCCCCTAGATTGTCTGGTTTTTCTTCTTCAATAACATCTAAAATAGCCTCATAATTGAGATCTTTGGACACAACGAGCGATAAATCACGATATACGGAAGGTAAAACACTGATGGGTTGATAGCGTACAGGATCTGATTGAGACAAGTCAGAATACAGATCATAGTTCAACTCTCCATAATACACCTGCTCTCGAATTTTGAGCTCACTGAGTAGTTGTGGATGCAAAGCACCAACAGTCGCTAAAGTCACTTCATTATGACTAAAGACAATAGATTGCCCAGGATGATAAGGCCATTCTTTATGTCGCTTGATGTCACATTTTATCCCAGCTCTTTGAAACAGACCTTCTAAGAGACCCCGTCCATAAAAAAAGTCAGCCTCTCTCTCTAAATCAAAACGATTACGTCCATAGGGATTGCCCGCATACAAAAAAGAAAGTGTAAGGGTTTCTTTAATCTGCTTCTTTTCCTCGTAGTGATAAACATTTCTCAACTCAAAAAACCTTAAACCTTTTTGTGAGAGCAAATGATTTTTTTGATATGCTTTGATTAAGTGTGGCAATAATGAGGGGCGCATCACAGCAAGATCTTCAGACAAAGCATTTTTGAGCGTTATCCATTCTTGAGGATTTTCTTTTTGTAAAACTTTGTTCAAA
>JAHJDR010000276.1 GCA_018812345.1 bacterium
CAACTCTAAAGACTTAAATACTTCAACTATCTGTTTATATTGTTTTTTATTTTTTGAGTAACTTCTTGTTAGGAATGCCGAATAATCATTTTGAGCTCGTAAGAATTCTTGAAGGAATTGATATCACAAATGATCAGAATCATGCTCAAGCTTTAGCAAGCTTGGAAACCACCATTGCTATTGTCTACGACCCCACAGGAGGATCTTGGCAGCGCAGAACTTCCATGTTAGGCGCTTGTTTTTCAATTTGAGCGGCAGCATCTCGCAAAGCTGTACGCAATCCTTCTTCTAAAACAGGATGATAATAAGGTAGAGTGAGCGCATCAAACACGGAAAGCTTTAATGTAATCGCCCAGGCAAGCAAATGCGCCAAATGCTCCCCTTCAGGGGCAAAGATTTCAGCCCCTAGTATTTTACCTGTTTTCCTTTGCGCATACACATGTAACAATCCCTTGTTTTTCATTTTTACAAGTGCACGCCCTTGTCTTTCAAAAGACACTTTACCAATGACAAAGTTAGCCTCTTCGTCTCGTAGCATCTGATAACTTTTTCCCACAAGCGCAATATTTGGATCAGAAAATACTATTCCCAAATGTGTGCGCCTTAAAAAACATTGTTTCTGATCACGCAAACTATTGTAACCTGCTATACGCCCTTCGTCAGCTGCTTCATGGAGAATAGGTCTATCTCCATTAACGTCACCCACAAGATAAATGGGAAAATCCTTTATTTTATAGTCATCAGAATCATACACAGGAATCTTGCGATCATTAAAGGCCACACCAATATCTTCCAAACCTAGATTATCGATATTTGGCTGGCGTCCCATGGTAAGAAAAACCTTTTCAAATTCCCACTTGTGCTCACCTGATTTAACAATAAGCCCATTCTCTCCTTCTCCCACAATCTGGGCACCGGTAAAATGCATTTCAAATTCTTTGGCAAATACCTCTTGGGCATAATTTTTCATTTCTGGATCTGAAAGAATACCAATGTTTTGATTGCGATCAATACCAATCACCTTTTTACCCAAACGACTTAGTGCTTGTCCCAATTCGAGACCAATCACACCTAAACCAATAATGGCAATAGTATCTGGTAACTCATCGCTTTCAAAAAAATGATCTGTGTCTATAATATATTTCTCATACTGTTTCCAGGATTCAGGCATCACAGGACGTGAGCCTGTAGCAATAATAATTCTATCGGCTTTTATTGTCTCACCTTCAAGATCTAAGGTTTTAGCATCAATGAATCGTGCTCTTTTTTGAACCAGATGTCCTTCGCGCCATGATGCGATATCTTTTACCACACCAGAAACAAAGCGATCACGAAGAGAACGTACATGGTTCATGACTTTATGATAATCAACAGCAAGCTTTTCGCTCCCATTGATACCTAATTCAGAATAAACACCTCTACGATGAAAATCATTAGCTGTCTGAATGAGAACCTTTGAAGGCATACACCCAACACGTGCACAGGTTGTACCCAAAGCTCCAGGATCAATGACAACATAGTTATCAGTTTTTTTGGCGACTTCTTTGCGTGCTGATAAGCCGGCTGTTCCAGCTCCAATAATGGCTACTTTGTAGTGTTTCATATCTCGTTGTGCGTCATGCGTCGTGCGTAATACGTATCTTAGGATACAATACATTACCCAGACAATAAAAAGACGATGGACCTACAAAGACCCATCGCCCTTAATATATTACTGTTTTAATTCCAGAGAACCTGAGATCCTGCGAACCTGTGAACCTGAGAACCAATTTATCTAGAATTAACCCATTTCTCCAAGTCATCAGCACCACCAACGAGTTTACCATCAATGAAAACTTGTGGTGTAGCGGTCGTATTGGCAACGGCTTGTAATGTACTCTGTGTGACTTCTGGACCAATTGTGATTTCTTCATAATGCATGCTGTTATCACTGAGCAAAGATTTTGCCCGTGCACAATGGGGACATCCTTTACGTGTAAAAATAGTTACACGACTTGGTTTTTCAGCGTTGGGATACAAGTATTTAAGCATAGTATCCGCATCTGAAACTTCAAAAGGATCACCATCTTGTTCTGGCTCAATAAACATTTGCTTAATCGTGCCATCCTCAACATACATGGAATAACGCCACGTTCTTTTGCCAAAACCAATAGCTGATTTATCAACTAAGAGGCCCATCTTTTCTGAAAAATCACCATTGCCATCAGGAATAAGTGTGATGTGATCTGAATGTTGGTCTTTGGCCCATGCATTTATAACAAAAGTATCATTTACAGAAAGACAAATAATATTATCAACACCATTGGCTTTAAAAATGGGGGCAAGTTCATTGTAGCGAGGTAAATGCGTTGACGAACATGTGGGGGTATAAGCGCCTGGCAAAGCGAAGAGCACAACGTTCTTTCCTTTAAATAAGTAATCTGTTGTCACATCAGTCCATTCGCCATTGTTAAACACTTTAAATGTAACCTGTGGTACTTGTTGACCTTTTCTGTTTTCTAACATTTTCATTCTCCTATTATTTTGCCATAATGAAAAATACTTCGTTTTCCGTTGTCCGTTGTCCGCTTTCCGTTATTACGATAACCAAAAACCGGTAAACGATAACCGATGCCTTTCATTAAAGCGTGATTAATACATAAATTATAAAGATCTCTTATGATGTGATCGTACGCAATAATTTACTATTTGTGAAATCGATTGTTATTATATACAATATAGATACAAACTATAATAACTAATTTCGTTCTATCGTCCATCGTCTGCCGTCTATCGTATCTTCCCCCAACGCTAGACGCTAGACGCTAGACTCTAGCACGCACCAACCCATGGACCTACAACAACTACGCTACATAGTCGCCCTTTCAAAAGAGCTTAATTTTGTGCGTGCCGCAAAAAGAGTAGGCATCACACAGCCCACACTCAGTCAACAGATCAAAAAGCTGGAAGAAGAACTGGGCACCCCTTTATTTGAAAGATCACCCCATAGTGTGCGTTTGACAAACCAGGGCCAAACATTTTTAAACTACGCGATCAAAGCTTTGGATAGTTTAAGTGAAGGCAGGCAAAAAATTAAAGAATCTACACACAGCTTAACAGGTAAGATTAGCATTGCTTTTATCCCTACAATTGGCCCCTACATCCTCCCCCCTCTTCTAAAGAAACTCAAGAAAAAGGCCCCAGAGCTCACTTTAGAACTCTTTGAGGAAACAACATCTGTTCTTGTTGATCATTTAAAAACAGGTAAATTTGATATAGGTATTTTGGCTTTGCCCATTGATGATACCAGTTTGGTCACAAAAGAACTGGGCGAAGAAGAGTTCTTTGTCTGCGTATCTAAGGAACATCATCTCGCTTCTAAAGATAAAATCAGCATCAATCATATGTTAAATCAAGATGTACTCATGCTCCAAGAAGGTCACTGTTTTAGAGATCAGGCCTTAGAATTTTGTTCCACACATCATGCTAATCCAAATATTTTATTTGAAGGATCCAGCCTTGTCTCTGTCATGAACTTAGCTGCTGCAAACGTGGGCATGACCTTAGTCCCTAAAATTGCCGTAAACAAAGGCATGTATTCATCACTAAAATTTATTCCCTTTTCTAAACCAAAACCCACACGCAAAATTGGCGCTATCTGGCGCATGACCTTTTTACCAAACTATGCCCAACGGTTTGTGATGGATTGTGTGGAAGATATTTTGAAATAATTGATTTCTATTTTAGATTAACTACTTTTGGTAAAACTTCTGGAAAAAGTGCTGCAACACCAAGCAAGACCCTAGCAGGCCCCTCAGGCCGACGTCTTCCTTGTTCCCAGTTTTTTAAAGTCCCTAAACTAATTCCCATCAAGCGTGCAAATTGACTCTGTGAGAATTTTAGTGATGAACGTATTTTTTTTACATCAGGTTCTTCAATATTGAATGTTCGAGAAGCATGCTTTTTACCCCTAATAATTTTCGAACCTTGTTTCACACTTTCTAATAATTCATTGAACTCATTTTTTTTCATAGTATTCCTCCTCTACAATCTCTCGAAGAACCTTAAATACCCTCGTTTCAATAATCACCATCATTATACTCCTATTCTTGTTGTGCGTCAATGGCTTATACGTCATTGGCTCCCCTCTCTATTATATGACTGTGGTGATTATCCTATGCGAAAAATGTGCCAATTTTGTTTTGTGTATTATCAATGAGTTAGATAGTCTCAGTCCCAATCCCAGTCTCATTTGGGACTCATAAATGGGATTTTGGGATTGAGTTACCAATGAGTGTTTTCATCATCGTAAATCGTCAAAAACAACGTCAATTTCTGGTCGTTCATCACTTAAGAACATCGTGAGCACTTCACTGACCAGAGCTTGTGCTTCATCACTTAAACCATGATCAGTATCATTAAGAAGAATCTGTAGCTTTTCAGCATACCCAATCATACGCTTTTGTATGCGAGCCGCTAATGTTTCTTCATCAAATAAAGGAGGATTGGAATTGCCCGAGTAATTCCACGTTCCTGTATTAAAACTA
>JAHJDR010000277.1 GCA_018812345.1 bacterium
AAATCTGGAAAAGAAAGAAAAGCTTATGCCTATGGTCTGATAAGCAGCGTAGGTGCCTCCATTGCCGCTTTCTTTTATACAACACCCATTTACTTTGGTTTTGGTGCTTTACTCAGAGGGGTCACAGGACCATTTTCAGCAAGATCACTTAAAATATTGAATGGCATAGATGCTCAATCAAAAGCCAGCAAAGGGACTGAGCTTTAGGGTATTAGCTGCAAAGAAAGTAGGATTTGAATAATTAATAGGGTGTCGTTATGGGAGATAAATTATGATAGGATCGTCGCTCACACCAGGAGCCACAACGGGAATCTTAACAAATTTATGCAGTCCTTTTCTTGTCATGCCAAACAGGTCTGACATGCTACGCCCGACTGATAATAAATTATCGCCTGGTGAAGCCAGAATAATTTCTGATTCCAGCCTCACACAAATGCAGTGGGCACTTCTGGCACAAAGAGAACCAGAACTTGTCAGACATTACCTAGACAGACCTCTTGAAAACACGATCCTTAGAGATATCTTAACCGCTTCTCAGGGACTTCCTAAAGAGCCCTCTAATGCTTCTGCAAGCGCCAATGATCTTGTTTTAGCTGCTGACTTTAATGCCTGCCATCCCAGCGTTAACCTCACGGCTTTTGATGAACCAGCACTACAAGCTTTTTTTGCCAGTCAGGCAACACTAAAAAACTCAACAGTGAGACTTGTTTTTAATCCCCTAACACAAGAATATACTCTTGAATGGCATAGGCCCAGAAGTCCAGAATCAGTCACAGAAAGCCTCTTCCATGGCGCTTGGAAATTTAGTTCTGTCATCAAAGAGGCACAAGGCGCACTCGCACTCGCAGATGCTCTCACAAACCCCAGATTAATCGACCGTGTTGAAGATGGGGCGCGCGTGCTTTTGATTCCAGAAAGAACAAAACTCACACAACCTCAAATTGTGCGCATGCAAAAACAACCGGGGACCCATGATCGCGCTGAGTTTTGGTTTCCCCGCCGCGGACAGCTTACTCGTAAAGGATCTGCTGTTAGCCTTATCCTGCCCAATGTAAATGAACGTTTTGATGTCGATGCTCTGGTAGATAAAATAATTGATGATGCCAAAGAAACGGCAGCCAGAGGGTTACAACCGGCTCTTGCCCTTGATGTGGACGGCACACTCATTGACCTTCGTGAATATGTGATTCAACTTTTTAATGAATGGGTAAACACATTAGAAGACGCTGATCGCAGACACATTCTCGATATGGCGCGAACAAAAAACACGCAAGAAATGCGTGCTTGGGATTTGCCAACACTTATTACAGACAACTTTGGTATTACAAAAGAAAGTGTGATTGCCTCAGCAAAAGAATTTCACAGGGTTAATTTTTATGATGCTGACAGACGTGTTTTTGCGCCAACAGTGCCGGGCATGATTCAGCTCATCAAAGTATTACAAGACCGTGCCAAAGCAGAAGGCATTAATCTGGCCACAGTCTTTGTCACGAACCGCTCTGACCAAGACGACATGATGAGCGATGGCAAATCCTCTGTAGAAGTTTGCATGACCCGTTTAGGTATTTGGAATGAACATAGCCACCTTTCACGTCATACAGGAGCGCCACTTGACTGGAGCGTGGAAGCATTTGCTGCCTCTGGTGGCGGCGCCCATGAACCACCTAAATGGATTAAGGTCAAAGCCTTTAGAGATGGCCATCCCAACATTTGGTTTGTAGCTGTTTTTGATAATGCACCAGCGCATTTAAATGGCTATGAAAAATATTTTGGTCATAATGTAATTAAAGTCCACATAGAAGGCGACCTCCCTCCCGGCTCACCACCCGTAAACAACGGCGCCTTTGTCATCAACCCCTTCCAACTAGTCAGCGCTTTAGAAATGCTTGGCCTCTACGCCTCCCCCACGTAAGGCGCCAGGCTACTCCAGAACAATTTGGGGTACCCCCACTTTTTTTATACCCCTTTTTAAACAATAATTTTCAGGCTATTATCCCTAATTTCTTTTGTTTGTTTCAGTGTTAGTTTGAAATAACTACGCCCATGAATCTTTCTTAATATATCAAGCTCTCTTTCAGAATATATGTCCTCAATCCAGTTTAACCATTCATATCTACCTTCCAAACCAAAGTTAAACATCCTTTTAGTATATAAGTCAGGCGTAAGAAATATTCCTGGATTTGAAAAACCTAAATAGGAACCAAGACTTGAATAAGGATAAGAAAGCACGTCATTTGTTATAAGTGCCCTAACAGGATTCTGATACATATAGCGAATCGTGTTCATCAAATGTTTTTCGTCATTTATTATTGTGGATGCATAACGATTACCAAATACATGATTAATTCTATCGTTTTTGTAGTTTAAGTATTTCGCAGTGTTAGTTAAAAAAAATGACATGGCTTGTCCTAAATTATTTTCACGTGGCGTAAGCAGAAGGTGAAGGTGGTTGGACATAAATACAGCATGATGCAATTGTACACTGTAGTAGACCTCAAGCGAATTAAGCCAAGAAACCAAAGCAAAAAAGTTATCAGACAAGTTTAAGTAATACTTTTTATTGTTACACCTTATAGAAACATGAGCTGTATCACCAGCTCTTGGACTTATTCTTCGTGTCATGTATAGTTGCTATGCAACCAACATGCCAATGCCAGAAAAAATATAACCTCTAATTTTATTAAGAAATTTCTTTCTTATATCTCCCATAGTCTCGTTATTAGTCTCATCATCAATTAAGTGAGACTGATAATGGGATTGATGGTGACTAAGTGTTGCAGAAATTGGACGATATGGGGGTACCTGAAATTGCTCTGGAGTAGCCTGGCACCTATAGAAGCATTACTGCCACAGACCTTCCAAAATAGGGACCCAGTAATAAGGCAGGTAAAGAACTTCGGTATCACCTACTTTGTAATAATCAATGAGTGATGTGTTTGCGAAAATAGCGCGCCCTGGTTTGTAGGTTTTTATAAAACTATGAAAACTACGCGTGAGTTTTTTTGGCCTGGCCTCTCCTGATTTAACTTCAATGGGCACAAAATAATTTTTACCCGCTTCAACAACAAAATCCACACGCGTTCCCGTATTTGTCTGCCAAAAATAGGCGTGGCTTTTGTAATTAAGATTTTTCAACAACTCAGAACAAATCATATTTGTGATAACCGGATAACTCACAGAGAAAATGTGCGAAGATTTAAAACCTGCTATCAGATTCAAAAAACCACAGTCATAGAAAAAAGACTTTTGCGCGTGTTTGATTTCACTCGCTTTACGCCCTGTCAACGGAGGCAAAGAATGTATCAAGTAATTCTTTGCTAAAAAAGAATGATATTTCTTTACCGTCACATGACTCGCCTTTAATAAATCATGAAGCTCCGAATAGTTGATGAGATCCCCCACCTTATAGGCAACATTTTTTAACAAATCTCTATACAATACACTCTTATCAACACCCTCCGCTTCTAAATAATCCGCTTGGAAGTTTTTGTTAAATATCTCCTCTAACTTTTGCCACCTATCTTCTCTTGCTAAGAACAATACTTCTGGATAACCACCAAAAAGAGCTAGTTCATAAAAAGATTCTTTAAGCAGCATGCCATAACGCCTATCAAAAGCTTCCAGTTGTTTAACAAAATCTCTTCCTGTTAAAGGATAAAGATTTTTGCGCACCCACGGTAAAAAACTTTCATGATGATTTGCCCACTCAACTAAATTAATAGGAAATATTTTTGTTTCACGAAACGTTGCGGGCAGGTTTTCTGGCACACGTGACGACACGGCAACAAGCTTTAATAAACCTGAGGCATCATAGAGTTTTTGTAAAAATGAAATTGCATCCTTTAAGGTGTCAACCTCATCAAAGATAATATACAGGCGATCACCGCGGCCAAATGTGGCACGCAAATTCTCTTTAAATAGAAGTGGATCTTGCAAAACAGGATGATCAGCAAACCAACTCGCATTCACATAAATAATATGAGAAGGATTAACGCCATCACTTGTTAATTTCTGAATGACCTGAAAAAGAGCTGTAGTTTTGCCACTTCTTTTGGGCCCTGAAATCCACTCAATATGAACACCCCTCATTCTTTGAATGATAAAGCGAACTTGTGTTCGTTCAATCATCTTTACAGGACACTTGATTTCCATATCCTGACGCGGAATTCCTTGCTGATTGAGTGTTTTTATATTTAACATAGTTATATCTATATTGTTTATTAATTAACTAAGATACGCTTAATAGCCATATATTATTTAACATAGTTTATTTAATATATCAAAT
>JAHJDR010000278.1 GCA_018812345.1 bacterium
ATAAAATTCTGGGGAGTGCGTGGGTCTTTAGCTGCAGCAGGGCCCCAAACTGTTAAATATGGTGGAAATACACCGTGTGTGGAGATTAGTTGTGGCAAGACTGTAATTATTTGTGATGCAGGCACAGGGATTAGGGCAATGGGTGCTTCTCGACCAGCTCGAAGCATAAATGAGGCCCATATCCTATTATCCCACATTCATTTTGACCATGTCATTGGCCTGCCTTTTTTTGAACCCCTTTATGACAAACATAATTTCTTTACCATAATCAGCCCGGAATATTCTGGTTCTGATTTAAGATATCATTTGGGCAACTTGATTAATCCACCCTATTTTCCAATTAATATTCTTTCTGTGCCAGCTGATTTAAGTTTCAAATCAATGCCCGCGCGCGGTTTACATATTGATAAAATTAAGGTGCAAGCTTTTAGATGCAATCATCCAGATGGCTCCTATGCTTTTAAGTTTCATCTGCCCAGTGGCAAAACCTTGGTGCACATTAGTGATAATGAACCGTCTCCTCAGCTAGAAAAATCACTTGCTCCCTGGTTGCAAGACACAGATATTTTGATCCATGATGCCCAATACACACCTGAACAATATAAAATCAAAATCGGCTGGGGACACAGTCCATATACCTATCCTATTAGATTAGCAGCCAAGGCTGGCATTAAAAAACTGATCATGTTTCACTATGATCCGGGCGCTACTGATAAAGACTTGGATAAACTTAAAACAGAAGCGCGAAAATTTGTTAGAAAAGAAAAGTTGAAGCTAGATATTGAGCTGGCCAAAGAGGGAATGGCGTTATCTATTTAAAGACCATAGACTATAGACCATGGACCTTTAAATGATTGGTCAATGGTCCTTGGTCAATGGTCTATGGTCTTGATCAAATGTGGTCCCAAATTCTCAAACATAGAAAAATCCTGGAACAGGAAACTGGTTATATAAAAAAAGACTGGGGCGGGAAAATCTCTGTAGCCCTGGTTTTTCCCAACACCTACCGTGTGGGCATGGGCAATCTAGCTATCCATACTATCTACAAAATATTAAATGATAATCCTGGAATTGTCTGCGAACGCGCGTTTTTGCCTGAAAAAAATGAAAAAACCTTGCTCAGCCTGGAATCACAAAGACCTTTAACTGATTTTGATGTGGTAGCTTTTTCTATTTCTTTTCAAAATGATTTTTTAAACATCTTGCCTATTTTAGATTTGGCCAAAATCGAGCATAGGCGCAGCAAAAGAGGTGCTGTTCAGCCTTTGCTGATTGCTGGCGGAGCTGCGGTAACCATGAACCCCAAGCCTTTGGCTGAGATATTTGATGTTTGTCTGCTGGGAGAAGCTGAAGCACTGTTGCCGGAAATAATATCTATTTGTCATTCCCGCAAAAGCGGGAATCCAGCCAGAAATAAAATGCTAGATCCCCGCCTCCGCGGGGATGACAAACAAATATGCGGGGATGACTGCCTGATATACCATAAACACTTCGTAAAAGACCTAAACAAATACCCTACCCAAACTGTGATCTACAGCCAACAAGCTGAATTCGGGGATATGCACTTAATGGAGCTTAGCCGTGGCTGCCCTAGAAAATGTAAATACTGTGCCACTCCCAACTTGTATGCTCCGTTTAGAGTTCGCAATCTGCAATGTATTTCTGAAATGATTGAGCAGGGATTAAAATTCCGCAAAAAATTTGGTTTGATCAGTGGTGATCTTATTGCGCATCGAGATTTTTTTGCTATAGCACAATTAATTCTGAAAAAAGGTGGCGCATTTTCGCCTTCCTCTTTAAGAGTGGAAGCTATTGCTGAAAATGTCGTCAAACTCTTGGCTGAAACCGGTCAAAAATCAATTAGCTTAGGCATTGAAGCAGCTCGTGAAGAATTGCGGGCCAGTTTAGGGAAAAAGTTTTCCAACCAAAGATTATTGGAAACAATTAATCTCTTAAACAAAGTTGGGCTAAAAAATTTGCGCCTTTATTTTATGATTGGTTTGCCTGGGGAAACTTCTGCAGACATTGAAGCCATAGCTACACTTAGCAAACAAATTAAAAAAATTACAAGAGGATCCTCGCTAACCCTTACCATTGCTCATTTTGTGCCTAAGCCCGGAACTCCATTTGCTAAAGAAAAATTTGCCGGAGAAAAATATCTGAAAGCTGCTGATAAAACC
>JAHJDR010000279.1 GCA_018812345.1 bacterium
CCTTTCCCAGTTCAATTCTATTCATATAATCACCGCTGATGCCAGAAAGTCTGGCTAATTTGGATTGACTCATGTTTTTAGTTTTTCTTAACAGCCTGATGTTTTCATTCATGCTATTCATGAAACCCTTTACTTGTAATGTTTTGCCAGAAGCACAGAAAGTCACAAGCATTACTTTATGATCTCTGTGCTTTTGAGAATGTGTTCTTTTAAATCCATAACTATGGATATGATTATTTTTTTGTAATCAACATCAAAGTCAGCATCCAAAAGCGTTTGCAGGTTTTTTTCGATCTCATTTAACCTGGCGATCGTGTCTTTTTTTGAGCAAACTCTTTGCAGCACAACCTTTGGTTTTGCTGACTTTGATGAATGATTATTATTCATGTGTGTCTTTTGCTGTTTCATTTTTTTTCTCGATTTTTGAGATTTCCGAGGCAATAAGTTTATGGGTCTCATGCTTTGCGCCCTTCTTGTCTTCCCATTGATCCATTTCACTGCGTCCGGAAACATAAACCCAGGAGCCTTTTTTAAGATCCCTCTCACAATATTTTGCGAGCTCATCCCAGGCCTCAACAGTAAACCACAGTGCCTTTGTCTGTTTTTCACCGCTCTTGTCCTTAAATTGTTTATTGTGGGCCAGCCGGAAACTTGCCACGGTTTTACCGGTTGGCGTTGTTTTTATTTCTGGCGCATTGCCAAGATTACCTTCAATTTCCTGTCTGTTGATCATTTTGTCCCTTTCTTTTTTGGAAAAAATGGACGACCCTAAAGATCGCTCTTTGCATTTTTTCGGTTGGTGTTTGATTAAAAAGATAAATGTATCTGTTGGGGTATTCTGCGCGATCCTCGAATTTATTGCCTTTGGTGCAGATAAATTCATCAAGACAATTCAGGCAACCCACAACTCTGCCGATTTTGTCGTGAACCTCAATGAGATAAAAATTGTCTGCAAGGTGAAGGGTCGTGTTGTAAAACCTTTTTTTTACAATGAGCTGTTTGCATTTGGGGCAGGTTTTGAGTTTGTCATCAAAAAACATATTTTAGCCCTATTGGAAACTCGATATAAGAGTTGTTCAGTAAATTTGGGATCAAAAGATGCAGTCTTGCTGTTACATCCACAGCAAGTTTATGGGAAATATAGTAGGCAAGCCCCACAGAGGGAGCCACTTCAAAATTGAGAGATGAATTTGAAATATCTATGTTTAAGGGATTTCCCAAAGCATCTGTAAACGAGGCGTTTGTAATTTGAATATAACTCACGCCAAGGCCAAGGCCCACAAAGGGCCTGATTTTGGCGTGATTCATAAATTCTTTTCTCAATCCAAAAAGCCCAGAGTAATATTTGATGTCTTCTTTAAAGTTTCCTGTGTTGCCAGAGGACAAAACCTGTGTAGCCCCAAAGTCATAGTTACTCGAAAAAATCATATCAAAGCCAAGTTCCAGAAAAAGCGAATCACAGAAGGTGCTTTTGTTGCAGGGAAATTTGTAAATGGCATCAAAGCCCACATCAAAGTGAATGGCGGTCTTGTTTTGCTGGTTGTTAAAGTCAGAATCAAAGCCCAGGGCAATCCCTCCCGAAAATCCCACCATGGCGTTTGAGGCCTTAACCTCAGAGACCATGGTAGTGAGCATGAGGAGTGAAATGATCACAAACATATTAATAAGGCTAAAAGTCTTCATAATTGTTAAATCCAAAAATTAGGTTGTTTTTGTTTCTGATAAAAACCACCAGGGAATCCAGCGACAATTGTGTGGCCAAACTTGCAAACACCTTGTCGTTTTTTAAGGTCAAAAGGGCGTCCAAAAAATCACCTCTGAAAGATTCCCTGTGAAAGCTGTAATTCAGGCTTGTGACATTATCAGAAACCATGAGCGTGCAGGACTGGGCAAGCTCATCAGCAAAGACAGATAAAATATCCAATCCAGAAGAGGCCTTTTCGAGCTTTGCCATTTTTGAGAAAGCCAGATTATACAAGGTGTACAGCGTGTCTTTGTCTTCAAAGTCTTCAATCGCAGCATTCAAATAAACATCACGAACAACACTCATGTCCACGCCAAAGACATCGTTAAAAATAGATTTGGAATAAATGTAAGGGTCTGAGTTAAGGCTTGATTGATGGTACAAACAATCAAACAGCTCTGAAAAGAGCGTTGAGAATGGTGTGATGTAGACTTCGTTATTTAGAACAATATCGTCTGACTTATATAATGCCCTGATTTCGTAATTGGTGCCTGAGATGGTGTTGTAAGAAAACGGGTCAATATAATTGCCACCATTTGCCACAACAAGGATGAGGCCATTATTATCGTCTGTGATGCTAAACTCAAAAAATCCGTTTGAATCAGAAATTGTTGTTTCAATGAGCTCGGGGCTATCGTAGTCACTCACATCAATGATGCTGATGTTGGCATTATTCAGGGCCCCTACTCCCAAATATCCTTTTATGAGATAAGATGGTTCAGTGCTGTTTATTGAACCAGCAGGATCATCGTAAAAACCTGCCTGTGAACACGCGATAAAAAGGCATAGGACAATGGATAACATAAGTCTCATGCCTTTACTCTAAGCAACAGGCGTGCCAAAACATGAAAATTTTAGTTTGTTGTAATCATGAATGGTTTTTGAGTTAGAAGCGCAAAAAACTAGGGGTGTAACCCTTTACACCCTTTTACAATTCCCCAAAAACAAGGTAATCACATGATTTTTATGAAGAAAGTTATTTTACATTGTAAAGCTGAATTTTTACAGTTTTTCAAAAATGTTATTTTTGTTTTTTTAAGGAAAAATTTTGAGGAATTGGAGAATAATTGCTTTGTCTTTTAGAAAAAGCTTTGATTTAAACAATTTGTTTAAAAGAC
>JAHJDR010000280.1 GCA_018812345.1 bacterium
AAACACCGCCATATTTTGCGGCAAACCCATTCTTCCCTGTAAATAGAGATGGACGTTCTTACGTGTTCGCTTTTTACGTGCCCAGCGAGCCAGTGTTTTGGCTTCATGGTGTTGGAAAGAATGTACCCGCCTGGCCACCTCAGTTCCTGAAAGACCTTGCCGCGCAAAATCAAGTAAAGCACCTCCCAAAGTCCCCTTGCCATGAGCAAAGGCTAAGAGATCACCCTCTTCCAAAAGATCTTGTAACGCCGGCAAGGCCACTTGAATAACAGGTGTTAACATTTCAAGATCATAACTGTTATAAATCTCCAAAAATACTTTGTTCACTCTTTTAACCATATCATGTATTTTAGTCGCACTTGGTCCATGTAAATTGTAATCATTCACACCTTCATAAAGATTCCCCCAAACATCTTCTGGAGAAAGGCCTAACATTTTTGCCACCATTTCTAATGAGTCTTGTTCGCGCACAGTAGCCACAAGCCCCACCACAGCAATCATTTGTAAAACTGCCATCATACGCACTTTGGGCAATATAGATGTCGCCCCAGGTCCGGTTACTTCTAGGCGAATCCTTGGCTCTGGAGTCCCTTTGATACGCCAACGCGATTGACTATGAATTTGGGGCTGCATGATCACACGCCCATCATTATCATGACCAAGGGTTTTACCTATGCTCGCACGATCTAGGGTAAACACAGGGGGGTCTGCTGTCATAGAGGACACCACAATATCCTGCCAATGTTCTGGGCTTCTAATGGGTCCTGTTGGATCTGATGCTGTCCCTGTATCATCCCTAATAAACTCACGAAGATCTCTAGAAAAGAGCCCCTGTATTTGTGGAGCTACCTCAGTTATATAGGGTGCTGAAAAACACATAATGCGCAGGAGAGATCCGAAAAGCTCACTATTCACAAGATTGGAAATATTTTTAATAAGTTCAAAGGGAGCTTCGAAGCGCCCAAGATCTTCATTATACACATTGGGCATGCCTAAGCTTTCATGGGCCGCAGCCTGTGTTGATAAACGCAACCCCAACTTGTTCACCATAGCACGGCCAGAATCATACCCGCTGAACTTCGCCTGATAACCACGAACAGTACGCGATGCCTCAGTGCGTGGACCATATTTTCTAATAAAAAGATTAATTAAGGCAATGTGATGGGCAAACGGACTTAAGTTATCATAGATGTTCATCTCCGCATCTGCTGGGGCACCACAAAGTGGCGTAGAGGTGCTCACAACAAGTCGGGGAGCAAATCTTTTTGTTTCTTCTAAAAAGGCCCGCGCTAAGCTTGTTGACGCTGTCATCAAAGACATAAAAGGATCTAAGTCATTTCTCTCCACCAGGCCAGCAACATGTTCTTTTTGAAAAACACGACCAATACTTAATAAGCCCCGCCTCATCATACTGCGCATGACCCAAAACTCCCACTCCATGCCCACTTTCAGAAAACCATCAATTTCATTAGAAGCCCCCAATTGGTTCAAAGAACCTTTTCGTTTTTTGAGTGATTGCAAGTACCCAAGCATGCGCTCATAAAGACGCTCGCTTCTGGAAGTTAGTGCCGAGTATTCCATATGATCAATGGTGGCGGGATGACCACAATGTACATCAGTAATTCTTCCCAAAGCATCTGTTTCATAGGTGTCAGGAATACTAGACGAACCAAGAACAGTTACCATGTGAGCAGGATCCTTTTGACTGACCAAAACAGCAGCACCACGCTCTAGCAAAGCACAGCCACGTATGCGACTGTTTTCGCCAGGATTCTTCTCTTCAAAAAAAGCGTGAACCGCCTCCGGCATAAGCGGAGTACCATGCCAATGATAACGCCCATCACCACGTTCTTTTATTTTATCATGATCAGCCAAACTCAATTCAATATCATCCTCTGAATCAACATCCCAACCCTCAAGCGCATCAGCTAACTCACAACCTAATACGGTTCGAACATTTCTTTCTATCTCTGGTTTAATAAGTGTTGCTAAATAAGCATGGTCTTCAGCATAACGTGCACGCATCAAAGCAGCTACTCGCTGTTGAGCCTCTGGAGAAAAATCACTGCCAAGAGGATCTCTTACCTCACTTGTGAGCGCTGGTTGTATATTTCTTGCCACACGACCTTGTCCGCGACGCTGTTTTTCTGCAAACACCACAGGATCCGTGTACTGTCTGCGTCGCGCCACATCAAAATCAAGAGGCTGCATTAAAGGTTGCAGAGGTGGTTTAAAAATATAAATAGGTACTGTTTTCAAAATAGGACGGGTGTTCCCCAATTAGCACGACATCAGCTGCATCAGAAGTGAAAGGTTTGATATCCTGCCGATGAACAGGAACATCTCTCCTATTTAAATGAGATCGGGTTTTGGGGCTTGAGTCAAGTGGATAGGGGGTTTCTTGGCGCCCTGTGTCGGAATTATAAGTATCGTGCCAAAGTTAGTCAATTGACCCCAAAGGCATTTAGTCTTATACGAGCGTCGCATGTTTAAAGTCCTCAAAAATAAATTCTTCTGGTATATCATCCTACTTTTAACAATTGCCTTTGTGGGGTATCTTATGTACCTCAACCATATCATTGGTTCTCGTTTTGAGGCAAAACGCTGGAATCTTCCCAGTCGCATATACTCTGACACCTTTGCTCTTTATCCAGGACAAACAACCACAATCGCTGAACTCAAAACACGCTTAAAAAACCTTGGCTACCGCGAAAAATCACAAAGCCCTGAAGAGCCCGGTCAATTTCACCAACAAGATGAAACCTTTGAAATTTTTTTACATAATTTTGATTACCCCCATGAAAATTTTATAGGGTTTCCTGTTATTTTTCAGATACAAAACAAGACCATCACAAACCTACGTCATCTCACCACACAGGAATCTGTTACCCTCACTCACCTCGAACCTGAACTCATTGCTTCTATTTACGATGACAGCATGGAAAATAGAACTTTTGTTGCTTTAAATCACATTCCACGCATGCTAACAGAAGCTGTCATCCTTATAGAAGATGAGCGGTTCTATACACACCATGGCGTTGATCCTATCGGTATTTTACGTGCGTTATTCAAAAACATTACAAGCGGTCGCGTGGTTCAAGGAGGCTCTACACTCACACAACAAATGGTGAAAAACTTTTTTCTCACACATGAAAAGACACTCTTACGTAAAATAAATGAAGCCTTCATGGCGATCATCATTGATTTCCGTTATTCTAAAGAAGAGGTCATTGAAGTTTATTTTAATGAAATCTATTTTGGCCAACAAGGCACTACAAGCATTACCGGCGTTCAAGAAGCCTGTCGCTATTATTTTTCAAAAGATGTTTCACAGCTCACAGCCAGTGAAGCCGCCATGTTGGCTGGCATTATAAAAGCCCCTGGCATTTATTCTCCTTTTATAAATACAACAAAAGCAAAAGAAAGACGTGACCTAATTTTAAAAAAACTGGAAGCCAATCACGTCATCACAAAACAAACCTACCAAAGAGCTTTAAAACAAAGACTTCCTAGAAAAGGCGCTAAAACACAAAAATCACGCGCACCCTATTTTATCGACTTTATAAGAAAACAACTCAAAGAAAACTTTCCTGCCAGCATTCTTAAGTCAGAGGGGTTAAGAATCTTCACAACACTTGATATGCATTGGCAACGGATCGCTGAAAAAACAGTCAATGAACATTTAGCAAAATTGGAACAAGGCAGACCTCTGCTCAAGAAAAATAAAGCGCAAGGGTTAGAGTTGGAAGGCGCTCTTATTGCCTTACAACCTAAAACCGGTTTTATCCGTGCTTATGTTGGTGGTAAAAATTATAATTCAAACCAATTCGACATACTAAGCCAAGCAAAAAGACAGCCTGGATCAACCTTTAAACCTTTTGCTTACCTCACAGCTATTGACCCAGAACAAACAAATCCTGTTTTTACAGCTGCTTCAATCTTAGTTGATGAACCCCTTAAAATGAAAACAGGTGCGGGTTTATGGAAACCCAATAACTATGACAAGAAATTTCATGGCTATGTGCGTTTGCGAGAATCATTAGAAAAAAGTTATAATGTGGCCACTGTGTGGTTAGCAGAAGAAATAGGACTGGAAAAAATTGTTGCTACCGCAAAAAAGGCGGGGATGAACGAAGACCTCAAACCATTTCCCTCTCTTGTATTAGGTGCTTTTGAAGTCACACCTCTCGAACTCGCCCAAGCTTACACCGTTTTTCCTAACAATGGCCAACAAAGCAAACCCATTGCCATCAGACGCGTCATCACCCCTGATGGTCAGATCTTAGAAAAAAAATCTTTTAATACAAAAAAACTTTTCTCCCACGATGCCATTTATATCATGAACAAACTCATGCAAGGTGTGACGGATCACGGAACAGGTGTTGCGGCTCGCGCTTATGGTTTTGATAAATTAGCAGCGGGCAAAACGGGCACAACATCAGAGTACCGCGATGCCTGGTTTGCCGGTTACACACCTGATATTCTGGCCCTAGCGTGGACAGGTTATAAAACCAACGAAACCACAAATTTATCTGGGGCAAGCGGAGCCCTTCCTTTGTGGGCTTTATTCATGAAAAAAGTTACTGAAGGAAAACAGTATCGTGACTTTACAGCCACAGAAAATATTGTAATTGTTCCCATTGATAAAAAAACAGGCCTGCTCTATCATCGATCTTGCTCTGAACGCCTTGATGAATATTTTATTGAAGGAACACAACCGACTGAGTATTGTCACAAATAATCGTGCTATCGTCTGTCGTCTATCGTCTGTCGTTTTCTTACGATAGACGCTAGACGATGGACGCTAGACGTGAACACGAATTCATGAAAATAAATAAACTTATTATTTTCGTAATAGCATGTAGCCTCATCACAACAAGTTGTGCCACCATGGGCAAAAAAGCGGTTCCCACAAAACGACCGCCCATTTATGACAAGCCTGTAATAGACTCTGTGGAAACACAATCACCAGCAAAAGAGCTTCTCAAAGAAGGCATTACGCACCTCAAAGAAAAAGCACATCAAAAAGCAGAATGGAAATTTGAAGAAGCTATAAAACTCGACCCTGATTATGGTCCTGCTTATTATTGGTTAGCCCGTGCACGCTATCGATTAAATCAAATCAAAGATATTATTTACTTGCTTGAAAAAGCAGAACTTCTCTTAAAAAACTCCACAACATGGATCGAACGCATACAGAAATTTAAAGATCTCTTGTATGAAAAAACAGGCTATTAATTCATCTCTGATATCAACACGTTAAACAATAAAAAACATGTAACTAGTGAATAAATAGACAAAGACATGCTCTCAAGCCCCATGCAAAAGAAAGAATTACTTAGACATTTACACATAAATTGACTAAATAGGCGAGCTCAATAGGTTTACCGCATATAATCAACAGATCAAAATTGGTAGGTTATTATGAAAATTCTAAGAACAACAGACCGTAATTTTCGCTATGATTTTGGCAAGGTTTTTAAAAGACAATTTGAAGTTTCAGAATCCATACAAAAAACAGTTGTCGACATTCTTGATGATATCAAACGCATTGGCGATCAAGCGCTGCAAAAATACACAAACAGGCTCGATTTTTTTGACCTCACTGGCAAGAGCATGGAAGTTACAGCAAAAGAAATGGCCGCTGCTTTAAAAGAGATCTCTCCTGAGGACAAAAAAGCTATTGATCTCATTGCGTCACGCATTAAAGAATTCTACAAACAGCAAAAAATCACAAAAATAGCTTCTAAAAAAGGCGATATTGACATTCAACTCATCACCAAACCTCTTGAACGTGTTGGCATTTATGTTCCCGGTGGCAAAGCAAGCTATCCTTCTACAGTTCTCATGACCGCTATTCCCGCCAAATTAGCTGGCGTTGAGGAAATCATTATGTGCTCACCTTGGTCTAATGGTGAATACAATCCTGCCGTTCTTTATGCGGCTCATGTTGCTGGTGTTAAACAAATCTTTAAAATTGGTGGTGCTCAAGCCATTGCAGCCATGGCCTATGGAACAAAAACAGTTCCCAAAGTAGATAAGATTATTGGACCTGGTAATACGTATGTATCATGGGCCAAAAAACTTGTTTTTGGTGAGGTTGCTATTGATATGATTGCCGGGCCAACAGAACTCGTTATTCTTGGTGACGGCACTGTTCCTCCTGCTTATGTGGCCAGCGATCTCCTGTCACAAGCTGAGCATGATGAATTAGCCAGCACATTACTCATCACAACAAACGCCAACTATGCCATTCGTGTTGAAGGTGAAGTGAGAAAACAAGTTCTTAAACTCAAACGTAAAGCCATTGCCAATGAATCCATAAAAAAACGTGGTCTCATAGTATTAGTGCGCAATCTGAATGAGGCAATTGATCTTGTCAATGAAATGGCCCCTGAACATTTAGAAATCTGCACTAAAGATCCCGAAAAAGTCCTGACTAAAATCAAACATGCCGGCACTATTTTTCTTGGCCCTTACACACCTGAAAGCATTGGTGATTATGTGGCTGGGCCCTCACATGTTTTACCAACACATGGCACAGCTCGTTTTTTCTCAGCCTTAAGCATCTATGACTTTATTAAGACAATTCCTGTCATAAAGTTTGGTCAACAAGCCTTTAATAAATTTGGTCCAACTGCCGCACAACTCGCTGAAAACGAGGGCCTCACAGCCCATGCCAATTCAATCAATCTAAGAATTGAAAAACCTATGGAATAACAATGGGTTAAAATTAGGTTTCTTGACAACGTTTTTTCTCCCTTTTGAGGTCTCAAGCCTCAATTTATTATAATTCAAACTATTACACCCTTGTTATTATTGATCTTTTTTTATCGTCCTTTTGGCACACCGCTTGCTTCTTATAATAAACAGTGAGATAATAGACTATATATTCAAATAAGGAGCAAGCATGGTACAACCAACATCAGGACAAGTCGGTAGAGCAACGGGCGCTGCTACAGAAGCAACAGAACAACCCAAGCAAAAACCAGCATCTGCAAGAGAAAGAAACCCGGGAATTCAAACAGACCAAAGCAGGCCAAGTTCTAAAGAGAAAGCTTATGACATCTTAAGTAGCGAAAAAGGTGATGCTCGAACAGCTGAAATGCGTGCATCTCACAAACAAAAAAGCGGTGAAAATGAAGCCGCTGTGCATGAAAGAGAGCAAAATGGTAAAGAGCAAGCAGCAAAAACAGGGAGCGACATTAACACAGGATTACAAACAACCGCTGCTGTCGCTGGCGGCGTTGCAACAGCAGCAGTTATTGTTGCTGAAACTGCTACGTTAACAGCTGCTGCAGCATCTGCTGTACCCGTTGTCGGTTGGATTTGTGCTGCTATTGCTGCTGTTGTTGCTGTTGCCAGCCTTGTTGTGAGCGCTGTTGTTTCAGCCAAACAAAAAGAAGCAGGAGAAGCGGCAGCAAAGAGTGCAGATGCCCTTGATAAAGGGATGAAAAGTGGAAAAAACTTAGCCGATAAGTATAAAAAAGATGTAAAAGGATCAGAGCCAACCTCAGAAACAGAAACACCTAGCGGTGATGCCACACCAACACCTGAAGAGGCTGCTGCTGCCGTTAAATCGGGCAAAGGAAGTAACTTGACAACAAACACACCTCCTCCTGAACAACAACCTCCTGCTCAATCACCAAGCTCTACAGGTACTTCTGGGCTTGATGCCGCTGCAGGATTAGGAGGAACAGTGACTGTCAAACAACCTTAATTCTTAAGTCATACGTTATTTTGAAAAAACCCCGCCTGGCAACAAGCGGGGTTTTTTTATGCCTAAAATTTACGCTGTACTCTGTACGCTGTACGCTGTAAAATACTACGATAGACGATAGACGAAAAGAATACATGATGCAAAAAAAACAACTCTACTTAGCCTTAATCCTCATACTCCTTCTAATCCCAATTCAAGCAACAGCTAAATCATTCCACCCAGAAGCAACACCAACACTAGAAAAAGAATTGTTTTGGACAACAGCCTTTTTTAAGAAAGATTCAAATTCTGGCATCATGACCTTTCGTGTGTGGTTTAAGCACCCGGCTAACAAAGTATGGCAAACGCTCACAGATACCGCTAGTTTTAAAGAAAAAATGAATAACTACAGTGAAGCCAAAACCATTAGCCAGGTTTTGTTCAAAAAAATCGTGGCTGCTAATCCTCAAAGTTTTGAGGAAGTTGAAAAAATTATTGGCTCAAACAAGCTCACCTCTGATCACAATAGACAAAAGAATAAAAACTGGACTGATTATATTTATTTTCGGTTTAATTTTCCTTGGCCCTTAACAGATCGCTGGGCTGTTCAAAAGGTTAAATGTAATGAAACAAATTGGCGACAACATGAATATAAGCTAGAGTACAAAACACATGTTGGCAACTTTGTAGAGCTTTTTGGCTATTGGGAACTTGTTCCTGTTAAAGGCCATCCTGGCTGGACAGAATTTCGTGGCCGCTATGAATCAGATGCAGGCGTGTCCGTACCGAAATTCCTAACAAAAAAAGCCATGAGATCCGGTTTAAAGAATGATGTAGAAGAGTATCGAAAAATACTATCACAATAGACGATAGACGCTAGAACGAAGAACCCTGCTTCGCCAAGGCTTCGCAGGGTAAGCACTAAAATGTGCTTAAAAAATGCGCCAACGTCCTCACCATCACCCCTGTACCACCACGAGGAACATAGGCCATTGGTTTATCAAACCAAGCTGTTCCCGCAATATCAAGGTGAGCCCATTTTGTTTTGCCTACAAAACTTTCTAAAAAAAGTCCTGCTGTAATTGTTCCTGCATAAGGTCCTGCAATGTTTTTTAAATCGGCTATGGGAGATTTTAACTCTTCACGATATTCTTCTGCTAAAGGTAGGGGCCAAATTTTTTCATTCTGAACCTCTCCTGATGCTATGAGCTTATCTAAGAGATCCTTATTATTACTCATGCCCCCTGTGTAACGACATCCCAAAGCAACAACACAAGCCCCTGTAAGCGTGGCAATATCAATCATGTAATCTGGTTTTTTCTTGTTCGCATAATGAAGTGCGTCAGCAAGAGTGAGACGACCTTCAGCATCAGTGTTAAGAACTTCGATTGTTTTTCCATTCATAGCACGACAGACATCACCCGGTCTTTGGGCTGTGCCATCAATCATGTTTTCTGTTGCCGCTATATAACAACTCACAGATACTTTTGGCTTTAACTTAGAAATAATAGACATGAGGCCAATGACTGTTGCCGCACCACCCATATCGCATTTCATAGTTTCCATGCTTTTGGGCGGTTTCAACGAATAGCCACCCGTGTCAAAAGTCACACCTTTTCCCACAATAGCAATATGCTTTTTAGCTTTGCTCGTTGGTGTGTAATGCATTTCAATAAAATATGGCGGTGTTTTTGTAGAACCTAATGCCACACTTAAGAAAGCGCCCATTTTCATTTTTTTAATGGCTGGCAATGCATGCACACGTGTGCGCACACCTTTGAGTTTGCGAGCCTCTTTAACCAACTGAGCAGGGGTCAAATCGCCACCGGGTGTATTAACAAGATCACGTGCTAGGAACGTTCCGTCTCGTAAAATTGTTGCTTGCTGCAAGGCCTTCGCTACTTTTGTTCTTTGCTTCTCCTTACAGGTAATCACACACTCTTTTAATATTTGCTTTGTCGGTTTAATGTATCGTGAAAATTTATAAGTGCTTAATAAAAAGCCTTCAGCAAATGCTTGTGTATAAGCAACAAGTCCTGTGGATAAGTCTTTGTCATAATCAAGAGCAAACACAATATTCTTCGCTTTAATTTTACTAGCAAAACCTTGTACAAGAGCACCACATTCTCGTAGGGCCTCCACATCTAATTTCTTCTTGTCGCCCAAACCCACAACCAGTAAGTCCTGGGCGGGAATAGCGCCGTGTGTATAGAGGTGTTTGCTTTCACCCCTTTTTCCACAAAACTCTTCACGTTTCAGAACTTTTTTGAGAGCCCCTTTTAATTTACTGTCTACAGCATCAATATAACTTCCTTTAATTTGTTTGCCTTCATGACAACAAATAATCAATAAATCTGATTTTAGGCGCAGCGGATTTAAGGTTTTCGTTGTGAGTTTCATGTTTCTCTCCTTCGGTTTTTTAGGTCTATTCTAATAATGAGAAGTGTTACGGGAAGCAATAAATTATTCAGTGATAAATTTTTTCAGCTAATCATTGACAGTATGAGAAAAAGTGCACTAATCCATAAAAAGTGAATAGGCATAAGCGTCAAGATCAAATCCTAAATATTGCTCTCAAAGTCTTTGCTCGAGATGGTTATAAGGACCCCACCATTTCTCAACTGGTAACAGAGGCTGGTGTTTCTCGCGGCACATTCTATCTTTATTTTCAGTGCAAAAAAGATATTTTAGACTGCCTGCTTGATCGCTTTTTAGGAGAGCTGCTTATTATCCTTTCACGCTTTAAACTTGATAGTTTGGCCAAAAACGGCACTTATGATGCCAGTCTTGCGCAAACCATGGCACATGATCTCTCGCTGTGTTTAGCCAAAAACAAACCCTTGGCAAAACTCATTTGGACAGAAGCCACAACACTTGAACGCACACATCAAGAAAAAATCACCAATTACAGTGCACAATACTTCAATGTCATTGAACACCAAATAGAGCATGGCATCCAAACAAAGACCTTTAAAAAAGTTGATGCCACTATTATTTCCCGCTGCTTTATTGGCGCCATTAAAGAAATCACATTAGCCAAACCAGCACTTGCTCATGAAACCACTATGGAAGAACAAATGAGTCATTTGATTTGCTTTTTACTAGATGGTTTATTGGCAGACAACAGACACAAAGAAGACGCTATGGCAGCTGAGGCCACACAAGAAACAAAACAACAAGAAGTTTATGCCACAAAACAATTAGCTCAAAACGACTATTGCTAATCAATTCTCTATGTCCATTACAATTCAAAAAGCATCTGAACTTATTGTCAAAGGTGAGATTGTTGCTGTACCAACAGATACTGTTTATGGTTTAGCGGCTTCCATTAACCATCCAAAAGCCATAGAAAAAATATTTGCCTTAAAAAAACGTCCTTTAAACAAACCGCTTGTCGTGCAAATTGCCAATAGCGCACAGGGCTTATCCTTTATAGCAAATCTTCCAAAGGCCTTTGCGCAAGTACAACAGTTCTGGCCAGGTCCACTCACAATTGTTTTTCAAGCAAACACAATAAATGTCCCTAATATTATTAGGGCTGGGGGCAACACCATTGCACTGAGAATTTCAAATCACGCCGAATTGCTGCAACTCATAACGATCACGGGCCCTCTGGCAATACCCAGCGCTAACATCTCTGGAAGTCCTGCTGCCACTACAGCTGATGACGTTTATGCTGCTTTTGGACAAAACTTTCCTGTGCTCGATTGCGGCCCCTGCCAACATGGCTCTGAATCTACTATTATTAGTCTCGTCAATGAAAATTGGAAAATCTTAAGGGAAGGTGTTATCACAAAAGAACAACTTACAGCGGCTTTAGCTGTTAAACTTTTATGAAAAACCGTCTTTTTTTTATTGCTCTAATCTGTTTTGTTTTATTGCTTGGTCTTTTTAGCCTAACAGCAAACACTCACGCCAAAACAGAAACGGCACTCACACAAGCCCAACAACAACAAATTTTATTTTATACGCGCGCACACTATGAAAACAAGAAAGCGCTCCTGTTTCCAGAAGTGGCAAACCTAAAAAACGCTCTGATTATGTATGCCTTTGATGAGCAAGGAAGCATTGTTGCCCAAATAAAACAACACGACACAAAACAAACCCTGCAAGAGAAAATCCATAAGGCAACAAGCCTCTTGAAAGAGAAAAAACACACAGATCCTCTGTATATTCATATTATGCTTGTTAGTTATAAAACGCGTTTTGCTAACTTTGGTATCAAAGGGCTTTTTGACTATAAGGTTTATGAACCGCAAGTTACAGGCATTGCCTATGAACTACATGGCAAACGGGCTGAACTAACACCTTTAGATGCCTTACGATTAAACCTTGGAGCAAAGGGGGCCCGAACGTATCTGGCTAAAAATGTGGGTATCAACCCTAAAGACATGATCAAATATAATGACCTCATCATTGAAATGTATCGTGTCCTTCATTTTGGTGAAGCCTTTCCTGACCACAAGTTCACAACATTTCATAGAGGACAAGAAACCATTACAACGTCTGATGTCACTTACTCAGAAATGCAAAACCGATTAAAACTCATTGGTCAGTGGTATGAAAACAATGTGAAAAATAACGAAGTCACCTATGAGTATTATCCCGCAAAAGATCTTTATCAAGACAACACCCGTACCATGGTGCGCTCAACCATGGCTGTGTGGGTGCTCAATAAACTAGCCTTTTATCTTAATGATCCCAAACTCAAACAACTGGGACAAGAAACACTTAACTATTATTTAGAGCGCTATTTTAACATGACACGCTCGCTAAAAACTGGTGAGCTTCAGCCCACACTCAATCCCACAAAAAAAGGTGAAATTCCAAAATACCGTTATACAACTGCGGGCTTTATGATCATGAGTTTTTTAGAACGTGGTGAATTTGCAGAACACAAAAAAGAAATTGCATTACTCGCTGACTGGCTCATGAAACATCAGCGCCCTGATGGGATTTTTACAACGCAATATGCCCAAAGCCAATATTTTATGCCAGGACAACTGCTGCTTGCCATGGCGTCTTTATATGAAGAAACTAAAGACAAAAAATACAAAGCCTATTTTGACAAATCTTTTTTAGCTTATAAAAAACAACTCGAAGCCATGATGCATTTAGGCAATCAACGTTACGCACCCTTTGCGCCAGCGTGGTTCACACAACCACTCACAAAAATGTGGCTCATCACAAAAGAAAACAAATACCGCGAGCTCATTTTTACCATTAATGATCGTGCCAGCAAATGGTATCAGGCAAATGCACAAGATCAGGTGTATTTCGATTATGATGGCATGTTGGCGCCCATACCCGGTTCTTATGGCAACACAGCCATAACAGCCGCTGTTCTAGAGTCTCTTGTAGATGCGGCTTATGTGGCGAAAATAAGTGGAGACAGTACGCGTCTGCAAAAATATGCAAGCATCATCAAAAAAACAACCGCGTATCTCATGCGCTTACAATACACACCTGCAAATACATATTACATTAAAAATCGAGAACGTGTTATTGGCGGATTTAAAACAGACCTCTTGAACACAAAGATATGGATGGATAATGTTTGGCACTTAACCAGTGCTTTTATAAAAATAGAAAAAGATTTGTTATTGCCATAAAAAACCCCGAGCACAAATGTGCTAAGGGGTTTTTTCTTATATATTATTTTTATCTTTATTCTTCTTCTTTATCTGCTTTATCATCACCCAGAATGTACCAACAATTTATATGATTGTGCATTAAATTATATTTTTCACACACATTACCTTCCTTAGGTTCTGGAGGAGAGCCTTCTTCCAAAAGTTTATCCTTGCCTTCTGGAGGACCAAATTCAAGAGTGGCATCTGCTTCTGTCGTACAATCAAATGAATTTTCTCCAAAACCAATACTAGGTTCATCTTTCTCGTCTAAGGCTACATCCTCAATTTCTTCATAGAACACACTGTCCTGATAAGGATCCACAGCCATGGCAGTAGAACCTAACCACGCCTCAGTAAACGAGTGATTCCATGCCCCCTTCTCACCACATTCTCCATTGGATTTACCCGTAAGAATCCCATCACCTAATTCAACAAGGCTAATATCATAGTCATCTTTAGAGGCATCATCCTCATTACCATCAATTAAGGCTGCTATCCCTATTATATTATCTTCAAAAGTACAGGTATCTTCTTCATGTGTATCTGTACCACTCATTACGCCTTCAAAAATAGCCTTATCTGCAAACTGAGTAAAGATCATGCTTCCCCAGAAATCGAATTCCATACCTTCTCCAGCGCCTTCACCTTTGTGTTTAAGCATAATGACCTTTGGGGTTTCCACACCATCTACTTCATCTATGAAATTGCCATCTTCATCAAGGGTTCCCTCAACATGAGCTGAGTCTAAAAAGATATTGTCTTCCCAAGAGCCTGAGTGAATCATATCCATAGTAAATGCCGTACCAATAATAGATTGTTGAGCAAAAAACTCCTGTTTATCCTCACGACAGCCATACATTTCAAAATTTTTAATCTTGCCTGTACTGGCATCTTTCTCAACTTTTAGTTTAATCTTTGAAGGCCCGCCACCATCTTTCTTATCCATTTCATCACCTTCCTTTTCTGGAAAAGAAAGCGCTAAAACGTGGTAGTCACCATCAAAAATATCAATACCTTGCTTGGATGCAAAATAATCTATCCCTGTTTGTATATGACAAAGAAAGCCATCTCCCTGCGCTGCCTGACTAATAGCCATGGTAGTCATATTATACATCTCACAAGCTGCTAAACTCATTGTGTCATCAAAATCTTCTTCAGTAAGTTTTCCTAAAGGCATTCCTGTGGCGCTTTCGCCTAAATACTTAACTAAAGCTGAACCTGTTGATGACCCATCAACAACCTGACCCGTTGATAAAGGCAAATCTTGAACACTCTCAAGAGCCACAGCTACTCCACCACCACCAGAAGAATCACCTGATCCAGAGGAGCCAACTCCGCCACCACAACTCACCAGAAATGAACTCGCTACAAAGAGCACTACTAATAAAGATAAAATTGTTTTTTTCATGTTTTCCCTTTCAAACCCAAATAAAGGTTACCGTGTTTTTTTTGAGTTAAAACAAGGTAATCCTTCACAAAATATAAGACCCACTCACTAGTTAATGCAAGGTTTATACCAAACAACCGATATTCTTTTTACAATGATTTCATGCAATTGAAAAACGGCAAAGCAAGCTTAGGCAATTAATTACAATAAACACGGCAATTTTTACCTAGATGCGCAACAAAAAAACCCCCAACACCTTATTAATGCTGGGGGTTTGAACTTTTTCTATAATTTCTTATTTTGCAGGTGGGCCATAATCAACTTCAAAAATAGCTTCTCGAGCTTGTTGTATTGATTCTGAATCACAAAAATTCATGTCTGACCAAATCTGTTCACACTCTTCAGAAACAGCCATCATTCCTGTATCAGCCATATCCATGGATATAACAATATCAGGCGTCACGGAACAGCTGTATTCGGAAAGCGTTTCTAATACAGAATCACTCACACCAACAGTTCCAGTAAAGAAATCTTCACTACTGAAATCAAAGTCCTCAACTAAATTATACAACTCATTTTCATTATTTTGATCATAAAATGTATCATTATATTCTACAGCTCCCTGAAACGTATCTGAAAATTCACCATCTTCCCAAGCAACAGCAAAACCGGCTTGGGTAAACCTCAAGTCTAACAAGCTGCTGCCTGTATAGGAGCTAACTGTATAGTTTTTATGCTCATTACTCATCCCACCTGAAGAATATGTGTTCCAGCCCAATGTTGTCATCTGAGAACCATCAACAGTGACTTTTGCTTTATGTGAACCCCAGTAGGGATCTTCAAAAGTATAGACAACAGACTGTTCTTCGTTCGGATCATAGCTAACACTACCTTCAGAATCTGTTGTCAAAATACCAGTAAAAGAAGATGTATAATTACCCCAACCTGTATTTATGTTTGTCTGTGTAATTGTGTTTGTTGCTTCCGTTACCCGTATTTGTTCTATACTATCTGGTGTTGCCTCTTCATGACAAAACCATAGATCAACAGCATAACCAGCAGAACCTTCTGTAGAAGCTGTTCCATAGACCTGGATAAATATCTCTTCATTCATATCCTCCATACCCTCGCCCATATCTTCAGGCTTTGGCATATCAGTCACTTCTACTTTTATAATTCTTGTTTCCGATCCCTGATTAAACATTGTAGAAACATCACCACCTTCGAGATATTCAGAACCTGTCTCAACAACTGTGCCCGAAGCTGCTTGCGGAGCATTTTTCATATAACAAAGCGACGTTCCATTTTGTGAAATATTTTGAAAGGAATAACCTACCTCTTGTGCCATACGACACGCGCCTTCACCATCCCAAAAAGCTTCGGCATCTTCTGCTGTAGCACCATTTGTATTGATATCAGCAATGAGTCCATTCCAAAAATAAGTGTCTGCATTATCTTCATCAATGTCTGCGAGTTTAGGTGGCGTACCAGAAACAGCTTTCATCAAAGCTGATAATGATGCTGATGAGCCGCCTCCATTTACGATGCTTGTTACATCAGGAATATCATCAAGAGAACTAATTGTACTATTACCTGTATCGTTATTATTGTCACCGCCACTACTACCACCACCACAATTCACAGCAAAAACTAAAATAAAAAAGAAAAGAAAAATGAAAGATATTTTGTTCATATGAACCCCTATGAAAATAAAAAACTAAAAAAAGTGATCAATAACCACTCTTAGTTGTTTTTTATATAAAACCCCGCAACCTTGTCTCGTATGTAGATGCAAATAGTATGCCCAAAAGACAAAATTAAAAGCTTTTTAATTTTAACAGCTTAGGGCCGTCTCGCTAATACAAGGGAAATTCTTGCCTATCATTTTGTAACATAATTCGTCTATTTCATAAAAATGCCTGTTTTCCATCCTGCCAACATCTAAAAAAAGCAGCCTAATGAGACGGTCAAGTTTCGTATTGTGTCTGAAGCCACTTTTCATTATAAAATCCCCATCTTAACAAAGGGAATGTTATGGCACTCAGACCAGTTCAATTAAAGCACCTTAAAAACTTATTTCAAATAGGCACTGATGAACAAGTGGCCAAGGCTCTGGATAAAATTCATCCCTCTGACATCTCTGTTTTGTTTAGCGAGCTAAATGAAGATCAAATGAAACGCCTAGTGGACTGCCTCCTCCTTGTGAAAAAAGCAGGCAAAACCTTAAAAGAGCTTCCCGAATTCATCTTGCCTGATATTCTTGAATTTATTGAAATAGAAAAAATTGCCAAAATTATTAATCGACTCGATCTCGATGATGCCTCTTATATGCTCACAAAAATACCAGAAAATAAGTGGCAAACCATTTTGGAAGGCGTTGAAATCAGACGACGCATTAATCTTGAAAAACTTTTGCTCTATCCTGAAGACTCTGCTGGCTCTGTGATGAATCCCGTCACCTTTTCTGTTTCCATCGAAAAAACAGTTGCCCAAGCGATTGCTGATCTTCAAACATTTCCTGAAAGAGAAACTGTTTTTTATGTTTATATTGTTGATGGCAAACGGTTGGAGGGCGTGATCCCTTTACGAAACCTCGTTATCGCCGATTCTAAAGCTTCTGTACGCGACATCATGAAGAAAAATGTTATCTTCATCCAGGCCACAAGTGACCAAGAAGATGCTGCTCAACTTGTAAGTCAATACAACCTCCTCGCCATCCCTGTTGTTGATGAAAACAAAAATTTACTCGGTGTTATTGCCGTTGATGACGTCATCGATATTTTTGAAGAAGAAGCCACAGAAGACATTTATCACATGGCTGGCCTTTCTGGCGAAGACAGGGCTTTCACACCTGTCTTAACAAAAATTAAAAAGAGGTCTCCTTGGCTCTTAGTTAACCTCACCACTGCTTTTCTATCAGCCCTTGTTATTTTATTTTTTGAAGCCACAATTGCTAAAGTCGCCGCCCTAGCCGCTTATATGCACATCATCGCTGGCCTAGGGGGTAATGGTGGCATCCAAAGCATGGTTGTTATCACACGCTCTATTGCTCTTGGTGAAATGGAATTCTCGCGCGTTTATCAAGCTATTGGCAAAGAAATGCTCAACGGTTTAGGCTTGGGGATTATTGGTGGTATGCTCGTTGCTTTGATTGCCGGCTTTGTAGAAATGAGTCCCTATTTAGGTGTTATTGCTCTTGTGTCTATGGTTTTTAATATGATCTTTGCTGGTTTCATGGGTGCTTCTGTGCCGCTTGTTCTCAAATGGCTAAAACAAGATCCTGCTGTGGGTTCTGGGGTGTTTGTAACGACTATTGTAGATATTACGGGTGTCTTTATTTTCTTAGGATTGGCCACCATTTTTTTAGATAAGCTATAACCCTTTATTACGCCATCACGTTATCATTCCTCATTTATCCTAAAATTTATTGTTCCTCAATAATCGCAACAAATTGATCCACCAAATCTTGATAGACAGTTTTGCTGGCAATCGCAGAATGATCAGCACCGGCAATAATGTGAGCACCTGCTTTTTCAGCGCGTGCTTGTTTTTTGGGATTACTCACAAAAACATTATCATTTTCCATCATCACATAAGCAACTTTAGGGTCATCAAAATCTCTTCTTATGGGTCTCGCGTTTGTCTTGAGCACAACACCCATATAGGGGCCCATTGTTGCTGGCATGCGCTCATGACCAATCATTTCATGAAGACCTTGCCATTGAGCATCGGTATGTTCCTGAGCATAAAAATCATAAGCCTTTTCACCTGGCTCCAATATACCTTTATTTTGTGTCATACTCTTCACACCATCAGCAACATAAGCGCCACTAAACTTGTTCAGCTCGCCAGGAGCTGGCACAGGTGCCACAAAAACATATTTTGTTATAGGATTGCTCACAAGATCCTGTCCGCGCTTTTCAATTTTTTTATAAATATCACGAAGACCAACAGTTCCTAAACTATGGCCCATAGCAATAACAGCACGGCCATCACCATATTGTGAGCTGATCACAGCAGGAAAGGATTCTGCTAAGGTTTTATATGTGAGGGATTTATCATCAAACCGACTACTCCCAACACCAGGCGAATCAAAGGCGCAAATCTCGCGACCTGTTTGCTGAGCTATTTGACTCAAAAAATCAAGATACACAGGTGTGTTATGAAAAATACCGCCTGCAAAAACAATCGGTTCTTTTTCTGGATTCACATTATCAGGCGTAATAATTGTTTTGGCTATTGTGGATCCTGATGGCAAACGCAGAGAAGAAAAACTCAAGGTAATTCCTTCTGGATCTGTTTGCGGAAAATCTAAATAAGCCCTTATGACCTTGCTGCAAAATTCTTTATTTTCAACTGAGTCCTGAAGTTGTTCAGGATTAGCTAACAAAGCAAAAATATCACCAGCATCTAAATACGTGGGCGTACCATTTGCTGTGGCTATTTCTTGTAAGGCTGCGTCTTGTAAATTTTCTGTTTCTAATCGATAATTATTGCCAAGAGCATTGATTGCATCTTGAACACTTGAGTAACTCAGGGTTGTCATTGGTAAATCCTTTTTTTTAGGTTCAAAAAATTATCGGTAGGTTTCTTGAAAAGTTGCTAAGTTATTTTGTGTAATAATTACTGGGAGTTGGCAGTCTGTCCGACAGGTCGGACAGACCTGACTCGTCTGACATGTCTTAGAAAACACCCGGACACTTAGCATGACAAAATCTACAACAAGAATCTTTCAAATTGAAATCACTCAAGGCATACCAATCGCGACCAATAAGGAGTTCATGGCAGTTATGACAATAGGTACTTTGTGAGGCTTTGTCAGAAACATTACCTGTATAAACATGGTGAATACTATTTTTCAGGGCAATCTCTCTGGCTTTCATAAGTGTGGCGGTGGGGGTGCGTGGCTTATCTTGCATTTTAAAATCAGGATGGAAGGCGCTAAAGTGCAAAGGAACATCTTTTCCCAGCTCTTTAACAATCCACTTTGTCATTTTATCTATTTCTTCTTCTGAATCATTTTCACCCGGGATAAGAAGCGTTGTGATTTCTAACCAAACGTTTGTTTCTTTTTTTATATAAACAAGTGTGTCGAGAACCGTTTGAAAATCTCCGGAACAATTGTCTCGATAAAACTTTTCAGTAAAAGCTTTGAGATCTACATTTGCCGCATCCATGTAAGAAAAAAATTCTCTTCTCGGTTCTTCACAAATCTCTCCTGCAGTAACGGCCACAGTTTTCACACCAAGTTTGTGACATTCTTTGGCTGTATCAATAGCATACTCCATAAAAATCACAGGGTCATTATAAGTAAAGGCCACACTCGCGCATTTTTTCTTTTTAGCAACCAAAGCAATATCTTGAGGAGAAGCAACACTAGCAAGCTTATCCATGTGTCTTGATTTGCTCATATGCCAGTTTTGGCAAAAGGAGCACATTAGATTACAACCAGCAGTACCAAAAGAAAAAACAGAACTTCCTGGCAAAAAATGATTGAGTGGTTTTTTTTCAATTGGGTCTACAGCAAAACCGCTTGAACGGCCATGGCTAGTCATGACAATCTCACCATTTTTGCAAGCACGTATAAAACAAAGCCCCTGCTGTCCTTCTCCTAGCTTACAATAGCGAGGACAAAGATCACATTGCACACGACCATCAGGTAATGTGTGCCAATATTTCGTTTGTACAGTGTGTTTCATAAAAACTAATCTCAATAATCAATATCCAATAACCAACACTCAATAT
>JAHJDR010000281.1 GCA_018812345.1 bacterium
AGCAGATACAGATGGTGGTGGCGTGAATGACAAAGACGAAATTGATAATGGTTTTGATCCAAATGATCCTTCAGATGATGCCATCGCAGCCGGACAAATCAATGTCACCACGTTAACCAAGTTCAAGGTGGGGGGTGTTCATTAATCGTTTCTCGGTTTCCGGTTTCCGGTTTCCGTATATCTTTCTTCTTGTTACTGATCGGTTTAGGAGGCTTGTTGCTAATAAGACGTTTAAAGGTTAGTTCTTAAAAACTCATGCGGGACATCATCTCCAAAATTAAATTCTATTACCGTGCTTATCAAAGATTAGAAATCATGAATAAGGCAGCAGGACTGGCCTTTTTCACGATGATTGCTATCTTTCCCATGATTTTACTCTTGGCCACAGTTTCTGGTTATTTTATTTCGCCACATTTTATTCAAGAAACCTTGCAACGATTCCTTCATGAAACACTCCCTTACCAATCAGACCTGGTTACGCAAAACATGTGGGCCTTAATCAAAAGAAAAGAAGCTTTTGGTTGGTACAGCTTAATAGTACTCACCGTTTCGGCACAAATGCTTTTTGTAAACTTTGAAAGAATTGTTAATAGACTTTTGCACACTGATAAAAGACGCCACTTTCTCATCACGCGTCTTTTATTTGTGGCCTGGCTTTTTGGTATTGTATTCATTTTACTCACACCCGTATTTATTGAAATGATCAGTGCCCGCTTATCAGCTTTTGACATGCGTATTCATACATACGCTTCTTTTTTCGCCAAAGGTGGTTTTGTCCTTTTTGGTTTTCTTATTTTCTGGTCTGCCATGATCACCATGCCAACAAAAAGATTAAACTTTAAAAGGCTTTTTCTAGGGGCTCTCTTTTTCGCTCTCACTCTACAGCTCGGTAAATTTGGTTTTAAATGGATAACACTAAGACATTTTGATCGCTATAATCTCGTCTATGGCTCACTCAGCACCATGGTTCTCATGACCTTATGGATGCTTTATTTTTACAATATCTTTCTTTTCTTCGTCTATTGGGTTGGACACCACCGCGACCCTCACTATATCCAGAAACAAACCAGAGTTTAATCCCTATATATTTAAAAACAAATAGAGAACGTAAAATAGACTTACTGTTTTTATTTTCTAATAATATCAATTCATTACAACTTCTAGTTTTATGGCATGACTCTTGCTTATATTGTAAGGGTGATGATGAAATATATTAAAATAAGAAACCAAAATGGCTCATCAACTATTTACTCACTGATTATTGTGATTGTTTTTTGTTTTGTGTGTCAAATTGGTTTAACAGCTTTTTCGGGAATGACATCATCCATTCAAATTAAAGAAATACAAGGGCTTGGAATGGAAATGAAAAGAATTGAATTGGAAAAAATTGAAAATGCGTATAACGAAATAACCAAAGATAATAAAAGTGGCATCAAAAAGAAATAGGGTTATTGAATGTTAAAACGATTAAGAAATAATAAAGGTTTTTCACTCATTGAGTCTGCTCTGACAACAGTTATTTTGTCTACAGCACTCATAACAAGCTTATTTGTTATTCAAGGCATGTTGATAGGATCTGTTGATCAAGAATTGAACACCATTGCGACACAACTTGCCAATGAGAAAATTGAAATTATTTTAGCAGATAAAGAGTTCCAAGGATATGATTATATTACTGATGACAGTTATGAAAATGAGACCCTCACAGAATACAGCAATCTCTCCCGAACAGTTACAATAACAGAAGTTAATGAAGACGACCTAAAAACGCCTGAAGAAGATTCTGGTTCAAAAAAAGTCGAGGTCACTGTTTCTTGGGGCAATGAAGCCTACCAACAGGTTACGATTTCAACACTTATTACAGATATGAGTTAGCACCTTTGATTTTCCTCACATGACACCTCTTTTCCTCAAGGCGGGGCTTTCGAGCCCCGCCTCCCTGACTTTGCGCGCTGCGCGCTTGCCCCGTTTTACGGGATCTATCGTCTAGCGTCTAGCGTGTAGTGCTCAGTGTTCAGTGTTCAGTGCCTGCCCCGTTTGCGGGGTCCAGTGTTCAGTGTCTAGTATTTAGTGTAAGGAGGAGGAGGAGGTATTCAAAAGAATTGATTTAGACAAATAAACTTTGCTAAGCAAAATCATGCCCGAAATTAAAGAAGCTTATTTTAAATCCCACGACCAACACAGGTTATTTTATAAAAGTATTAAGCCTAAAAAACCACGTGCCACGCTCATTTTTATCCATGGCTATAATGAGCACTCTGGACGTTATGAACCGATCATTAAATATTTTCAAAACCATTATAATGTGTATTTGTATGATCATCGTGGCCACGGCCGGTCAGATGGGGTGCGCTTTTTTGCAAAAAGTTTTGATGATTTTATTCTCGATCTAGATGCCTTTGTTTCTTTAGTTGCCGCTCAAGAAGACACTCAAAAAATCTTTCTCATTGGCCATAGTATGGGAGGGCAAATACTTCTTAATTATTTGGCAAAAAATAATCCCACCACAATTACTGGTTTTATCACCTCAGGTGCCAACATTGCCCTCAAAACAAAAATTAACATTCTTAAACGTTATGTTACCTACTCTCTTTCAAATCACTTGCCGCAAATGAAAGTTCCTCATGGACTCAATACGAAATGGCTGTCCCGAGACAGAAAAATCGTACAGGCTTATGAAAAAGACCCTCTTATTGGCAAAGCCATTACCGCACGCATGGCTACAGAGCTTCTGCATAATCAAAAAACAATTCTAAAATGTGCGCCTCACATTACACTGCCAGGACTCATGCTCCATGGTGGCGATGACCATATCTGCGACAAAAAAGGAACAAAATGTTTTTTTGAAAAACTCAGTTCGAAAGATAAAGAATTAAAAATTTATCCTGGATTTTATCATGAAATATTTAATGAAATCGATAAAGAAATTGTTTTTGCTGATTTGGCTTCGTGGTTAAAGGAGCATATCACAAATTCGTAACCATTCCTTCTCAAGGAAAGTCATCAGGTTTTTCAGATTTTTAGCTGAAAAATCAAATTTAATATTCATAGCCTCCCAAACGCAAGGCACAGCACATGAATTCCCTAATGACAAACCTTTGATATAAGCGTTTAGAGTCTCTTCTGGGTTTTCACTATAATTCTTGTAAATCTGCAACGCGCCTAATTGAGCAATAGCATACTCAATATAGTAAAAAGGCACTTCAAAAATATGCAACTGTTTTTGCCAAAACATCCGACGATACGCTTCACTACCTTCCCAGTTAATAAGACCAGATCCAAATTCCATCATAAGTTTATCAAAACACTCATCACGCTCTTCAATAGAATGCTTGGCGTGCGTGTACAGCCAATGTTGAAATGAATCAATTACAGCAACCCATGAAAACACACTGATGATATCTTCTAAATGTTCTCTTTGCGCTTTAAGTTTATCTTTTTCATTGTAAAAAACATCCCAATGACAACTAGAAATGAGCTCCATCGCCATACTAGCCACTTCAGCAACTTCTGCAGGGCTATTACGATATTGAATTAAGCTTTCATCATTTGTTAAGAACGTATGCATGGCATGCCCACCCTCATGCATGATCGTCACAACATCAGTATGCACACCCGCAGCATTCATAAAAATAAACGGCATACCTGTCACTTCTAACCCATAATTATAACCACCAGGAGCCTTGTTGGGTCGTGACTCAAGATCAAATAAATTAGCTTCATCCATTTTTTTCAGATTGGCTGAAAAGGCCGGTTTGATACGAGCAAATATTTCTATTGTTTTGTCGAGTAATTCACGACCTGAAGTAAAGGGTCTGAGCGCTGTATCATTAAGTGTTTTTCCCTTTAAATCCCAAGGGCGAAAGTCATCTTTTTCCAAACCAAGTCTTTCAATCTGCTTTTCTTCAATTTTACGCTGTAAAGGAATAACATGTTCCTTAATAGATTCATGAAAAGTCACGACATCTTCAACCGTGTAATCAAAACGATGCAAATCATCATGTTTGTAATCTCGATAATTAAGATAGCCCGCATTTCTTGCTATTTTATGACGGAGGGCTATCATATTATTTAATATTTCATTGAGCTCATCCCGCGCTGTTTGCCTTGTTTTAATAAACGCTAAATATGTTTCCTCACGAACAGCACGATCGGGAGACTCTAAGAAAACAGCTGCTTGTGGCAATGTCATTTGCTCCCCATTCAACGTCACCATAAGACGCCCAACACATTGACTAAACTGTGAACTTAGTGTGGATACCTTTGCCTCTAAATCAACATTTTCTTCACGAAATATTTCTATATCGCGCTTGTATTGTTTTTTGAGTTGCTGATAACGTTCCTGTGGTAGTTCGGAAAAGAAAGAGCTTTTATAAACCTTTTTTTCTATTTCATGCGACAATTTATCCGCTGCCGGTGAAATTTCCGTAGTAAACATTTCAAATCTTTTGAGATGATCTTCATTATTTGTATGGCATGTCATGTTTATGTATGCACGCGCATGTTGCTCATGTAATACACTGAGCACTTCACTTAAGTGTAATATCACACTTTCCAAATCTGCCACATTTTCAATCTTTTCGTTCAATAAGTTTTCAAAGAAAGGCTTAATATCACTCCACTTATTAATGATTAAATCATCAGAAATATAACCGCTAGTTTGATACATAGTCATCACTCCTTATAGAACATCATTATACAATCAGTTGCTCAAAAAAAAAACAAAAGACTTCTTTAGGCTAGCCTTAACAATTGTCGTAACAATCTGTCACAAAATACTGGAAAGATCTGTTGATAGAATGATATCACCAGCCTAAGAAAATAATATAATATGTTTTATTTCAACATGTTAGCATTTTTTTATACTCTGGCACAGTTGTTGCTATTATACAAGATAGAACGGGGTTAAATTAGAGGGTTTTAT
>JAHJDR010000282.1 GCA_018812345.1 bacterium
CCTAAGGGCATGAGCAAAACATCGTTCCCTTGAAAACCCACAACTTCTGACTTGATATTTTTGGCGCGATTTTGCACATAAATATAGCACAACTCACCAACACTTACATTGGGCACAACCGCACGTACAATAAGTCCTGTGAGTTCTTTGACCTTACCTTTTACACGGTAAACAGAAGCCCTTCTTACTTTTTCACGATAATATTTGAAATTTATTTTGTACGGTTCTGTCATAATAATATTTATAACCCTAAAGCGCGTTTAATAGCATCTAACTGATAATCAAGCTGAGCATCAATCGTGCCTAATTCAGATTCAATCACACAACCTAATTCTTGAACATTTTCTGTAGGGCGAATGTTCAGCGTTTGTGTGGCTTGCAAAACATTCATGAGAGTCGTTTCTTGATCTTTAATGCGTTCATAATCGTTGGGGTGCACAAATAATGTGAGCTGATTACCCATAGATGATTGCAGAGCGTTGCGCATCATCCCTACAATGGCTTCATCCGATGTTTGTAAATTATCTCCCATGATTTTTTTGGCAATTTCATAGATAACACTAATGGACTCCTTTTCAACTTCTGCCATAAAGGATTCTTGTGTTTGTTGAATTTTTGCGAGCTCCTCTGTTACCGTAGCCAAACCTTCCTGCCGCCCTTCATCGTAACCCTGCTGTTTGGCTTCAGCCATTCTATCTTCAACTTGCTGATAAATGTTTTTTGCTTTTTCCTTAATGAGTTGCGCCTCATCTTGAGCGCGCTCAATAATACCACCTGCCACATCACGAGCTTTTAGCTCCGCTTGAGAATAAACTTTTTTTTCTACAGAGTTATTACCTTCTGCAAACTCATCCATATCAAGGCGTGACTCTAAACTGATATCATCGTCCACCTGATCTTGTTTAATAATTTTTGATTTCTTTTCCATAAACGTTCCTCACCGCAATCAAAAGATCTTCACGAAAACCAACCACGCTGGCTTCTGTGTTTTTATCAATGTGATTCTCGATAAAATAATCCAGTATTTTACAATCTTTTCTTGATAACTTGTGTTTAATCACTATGATGTCGTCTAAATCTCTTCTGAGAACAGTTTTGGCAAAGACCATAAAGCCCATGCTCCTAACAAAAACACTCGGGTCACCAGCTTGCACTTCTTTACTCACCAGATGCACTTGTGCTCGCTTAAGACGCCGTTCTGCTACCTGATTTTTTTCTGTTTTTAAATAATGTTGCACACGCTCCCGATCATTAGGTGCTAACCTGTTTAACACAACACCCCGAGCGGTATCAGGTAGAGTTATCAGGCCTAAAGCAACCTCACGATAACCTAAGTTGAGAAACACTTTTGCCACATGATCGGCTCGCAACAAACATAAATGTTCATATTCAAAGCGTTTTTCTGGGTCAAACTGCTTTGAAAGGGGGAAAAAACTCTCAAATTTCTTTTGGAATAAGTCCACCAGCTGTTCGGGAATGGCATAGGTATCGGAAAGCTTGGGCATGAAATCAAGAACCTCATGAGGCAATGTATCGAGAACTGCACGCACACGCTCAGCAGGCAATTGACGCAAAATGGCAGCAATGATTTCAGGCGTTTCTTCACAAAGCTTGTCTACAAGCCAATCCACATGAACATCAGCCAAATAATTTTGTTTTTTTGAGGAGGCAAGCTGGCGTAATTCTGAAGTGGCAACAGCTGATATTTCTCTTTCTCCGCGACCAGAAAGCGCCGCATACATTTTGGTCATTTCCTTTTTCTCATTTTCAGAAACAAAGGCAAAAAGAGACACGGCATTTTTTAAACGCTGCTTTAAAACGATCAGAAAAAAGGCTTTTTGTCGGGCAGTAAGATTCATGATTATTTTAGTCTATCTACAAGCAGATATTAGCTTTTTTTGCCACTTTTGGGAATTCTTTTTTTTGAGGATGTTCACTAGGCAACCAAGGCCATTAACCAAGGTTTGTTTGCAATAACGTATTGAGATTCTGAGAAATAGATTGGGCTAATTTGGAAAATAGATCTGTATTAATGGTGAGAGTCCCAATGCTGGCCTGATAGGCTAAAAGTTGGCGGCGTGACAAGCGTGTATTATCACTTGATAGGACCTCAATAATGGAATCCATTTTTAACACGTCATTATTGATATTTGTAAAAAGGTTAGACAAGGCTTTTTTGCCATCAAAATTTGTGGCCGAACCAAATTCGCCTTCATTGATTTCAATTTTAATATCATCAGCTGAAAGGGCCTGCATTTTATTATCAGAAGGTTTCTCAATAATACTATCCGAAAGTTTTTGCATCATCATGTCGTCTTGTTTCTTTTGCAAAACTTTGTCGAACTTCGATAAGGCATCGGGGCCACCAGGACCCATCGTGCCTTGCGGCTTCACATTGGCTATCTTAGTGGCTAATCTCTGATTGAGGGCTCTTATAATAGGATCTGCCATATATATCCTCTCAGCGTTTTTCCTGCCTGATCTTAATTATTAAGACACGGCACAAAAATTCATGCTGCTAACTTTCTTAAAAAGTAGCTCTAAACCACGTGCATGTAAACGTGATGTCCACGATTTAGACAAACTGAGTTGTTTACCAATTTCTTCCATAGTTTTATTTTGGAAGTAATACATTTTAATCAACTTTCTTTCTTTATCTGGTAAAGACTCAATCGCGTCACAAACACGTTCTTTAATCTTTTGAAATTCAGCTTTGCGCTCAATATCCTTCTTAGCTTCATGATCTTCTACTTCAAAATCTTCCATGCTATCAATACTCATCACATAAATTGAAGCAACAGAATTAATAGAGTCATTTAATTGACCAAGTTCCTTTTTATAGAACTCAGACTTGCTGTCCATGCGTTTTTCATTAGCTTCTAAATACTCATTAGCTGCTTGTTCAAACTTAATCCGTGAATACAAAGAACGAGGAATCCAACCAGTTTTTCTTAAACCATCATAAATCGCGCCTTTAATGCGGTAATAAGCAAATGTCCTAAAATCGACACCATACTTATCATCATAACGTTTGGCTGCTTCAAGCAAACCAAGTCGCGCGTTACAAAGAACATCATCAAAGTCTACTTCTGAAGGAAGCGTACGAATCATCTTTGATGAAATAGACGTTGCATAAGGTAGATATTTTTCTACCAAAGCATCGCGCTCAGCATATTCATTCTCTACAGGAGCAGAGACGTTTTTTGCTGTGTTCTTATTTGTATCTTTCTTCTCTATGATACCATTTTTCTTAGTTTTTTTGTATGTATTTTCTTGGATGTTTGTATGCATGACTGACTCCTTTTGTTGTCGTGACACCATTCTAATAAGCATGCTTTGTGCTAGTCTCGACAAAAATCGTATCATCTTAGTATTTTTTTTGTTTTTTCATCTAACCATTTTTAACGCCTTAATATCATTAAGGTTATGTTTTGCCTTTTCAGTAATTATTTTCTAACAATTAAAAAGCTCAATCAAAATCTGAAAAAC
>JAHJDR010000039.1 GCA_018812345.1 bacterium
GTACACATTCGACAAGCTCAGTGCAGGTTGCTAAAGAGAAAGCAAAGGCTAAGTGGGCGCAATTAGAAGCCATCGTTGGGCACAAAGATCGTTTGAGGGTGGTTGCTGCGGATATTGTGGATCATTTCGAGAAGAGACGAGAAGCCTTTGAAGGCAAAGGTATGATTGTGTGTATGAGTCGAAGAATAGCTGTTGAGTTATTTGAAGAGATTATAAAGATAAGACCAGATTGGGCGGACAAGGATCTTCGAAAGGGAGCTATTAAAGTTGTGATGACTTCATCATCTTCTGATCCAGAAAACTGGCAAGTACACAACACAACTAAACAAGATAGAAAAGTTATTGGAGATCGGTTCAAAGATGAAAAAGACGAACTAAAGCTGGTAATAGTGCGTGATATGTGGCTGACAGGGTTTGATGTGCCATGCCTTCATACTATGTATGTCGATAAATCCATGCGAGGACATAACCTCATGCAGGCAATTGCCCGTGTTAACAGGGTTTTCAAAGATAAGCCAGGCGGACTGATTGTTGATTACATCGGTATTGCTTCAGACTTGAAAACAGCCCTGGCTACCTATACGGCAAGCGGTGGTAAAGGTGCTCCAACACTCGACCAAGAAGAGGCTGTGGCAGTAATGCTTGAGAAGTTTGAGATAGTTGAACAGATGTTTGACGGATTTGATTATAAGAAATACTTTGAAACGGATACCAGAGCGAAACTTACTCTAATTCTCGAGGCTCAGGAGCATATTCTTGGCTTGGAAGATGGTAAAAACAGATATGTAAAACAAGTAGCTCTTCTATCTCAGGCGTTTGCATTGTCTGTGCCACATCTGAAAGCTATGGAAATAAAAGATGAGATTGGATTTTTCCAGGCAGTAAAAGCTCGATTAACAAAGTATGAACCTACTGGATCTGGCAAATCAGACGCAGAGATCGAGACCGCCATTAGACAAATTGTTGATAAAGCAGTTGCGTCTGAAGGCGTAGTAGATGTGTTTGATGCTGCTGGAATTAAGAAGCCAGATATTTCAATCCTTTCCGATGAGTTTCTAGCCGAAGTTCAACATATGGAAAGAAAGAACATAGCATTGGAGCTTTTGAAAAAGCTATTAAACGATGAAGTTCGTACTCGAACCAGAAAGAACTTTATTCAAAGCAGAAAACTATCTGAGATGCTCGAAAGTGCCATTAAAAAATACCAGAATAACCTTTTGACATCAGCTCAAGTAATAGAAGAGCTTATACGCATAGCTAAAGAAATTCGGGAATCAGATAAACGAGGAGATGCGCTAAATCTGAACGAAGACGAGCTTGCCTTCTATGATGCTCTTGCAAATAGCGAGAGTGCAAAAGAAGTACTTGGAGACAAACAATTGGCTGTAATCGCTATGGTGGTACTAAAAAGTGTCAAGGGTAATGCGACTATAGACTGGACTTTGAAGGAGAATGTGCGAGCAAGACTCCGTAGAGATGTTAAAAGGATTTTGAATAGATATGGTTACCCACCGGATCAACAACTCATCGCTACTGAGAATGTTTTGAAACAAGCTGAGTTAATGGCTGATGAGTTGAATGAAGCGATTTAATTCTATGGAAGTAACTAAACTTATTAAGTTCATTACTCTGATAGTTGTCTTATGTGGAATCTGTATACTTCTTATTTTTATTTCTCCTATTCCAGATCAATTAAGAGATGGAATAATTGCTGAAATAGTGAGTGGTGGAATTCTTAGTGCTATAGTTGCAGGTATATTCTTTTATCTTCAGGAGTCTAGTGAATTTCAAGCAAGTAAAAATAAGGCTGAGTCATTTTTTAAAAATAACCTTCTTTCGGATATTGAAGAGGTTGCTGAGCGAGGTGCAAGTATTTGGAATTTATCTGGACTAAACAAATTTTATTTTGACGGTGCCACAATTAACCCGTTGTTTGATGTTTATAAAAACAATCTTTTATCAATAAACGATTTTAGTGCTTATTTTCCCGAAAACACTCTAATCAAGGAATATAATCACTTCTACAGACTTACCAGAAAAGGCTATGTCTTAGGAGAAAAGTTAGAAAATATAATTAGACAACATGTGCGAGCAGAACATCACAAGCAAAATATCATTGCAGTAAATGATAATACAACCGTGATGTACATAAAGGGTAAACTATTTGTCAACTTACCAGATAAAGATTTGATTAAGCATCTTGAGTGGCAAACAGTTCCGGAAAGAGCAAAAACAATGCTCGCACAATTCGACAGTGCTACGAATTTAAAAGAAGTTGTAGCTCAGTTAGAAGAAATCAGAGCTAAGTTGATGAAATCAAGCGACAAAATAATACAACTAGCGAAACAGGGTTACAAGAACGAAAATTCTAAGAACGGTTCTTCGAAAGGTTGGTACAGAGGCCAACACTGAGTTTTATTGGGCTTTTGGTTTATTCTCACCAGATGTTGCTTAATCTGACATCCTCTAAACTAATATTAATATAGCTAATCA
>JAHJDR010000283.1 GCA_018812345.1 bacterium
CCGGGGCAAGGAATTAATCATTTCACAAGAATTTTAAGGCATTATATGCTAATATAGTGCTCTAGTAGTATGAGTAATCAAACAACAACCATAGCTCCCTCTGAAGAAAAAACCATCACAATTGTGCATATTGTCAGCCTTTGTATACTTGTTCTCGCACTCTATGCCCACACGATCCACTACCCTGTCGATTCCCTCTCAGACAACATCATGAACAACTCAACCTTAGCCGCTTTTGGCGAAGGGTTTACCTGGACAACATTTCAATACAGGTTTTTAGAAGCAAATAGTGTTGTTGATTTCAGTTATTACGCGACCTATTATTTTTTCGGAAACAGCCTTACAGCTTTTCGGATTGTAAATATTTTACTTCACTTGTTCAACACCCTATTCATTTTATTTCTCATCAGAGCGGTATTAAAAAAAGCCAGTCTTTTTGAAGATTCCTACAACGAGAATGAAATATATTGGCTGACTTTTTTTGGGGCTGCTTTTTTTGCCCTACATCCCATTGGTCTCTACACCACATTACCACTTATTTACCGGTCTTATTTATTAGCGACGTTTTTCTCTGTCCTCACCATATTATCTTTTGTCCAGCTAATGACTTCGGAAAGACCCAGCTGGCTCATCATCTCTGCCCTGTGTTATTTTCTAGCTGTGCAAGCAGAGCCTCGCGCTTTAGTGATTCCTATCATTATTTTCTTTTTAAATTTTACACTAGGCCCCATGAGCAAAAAAACACTCCTCTTATTTTTAGTTCAAATGCTTTTGTATTTACCAATTGTTTATAATGCTTTTCAGCAAGGCCAAACTTTTCTCATAGTTCAATGGGAACTCGTGTCAAAAAATGTTCTCCTCACAGCCACACAAGCCGCTATAGATCCCACTAATGTTAAGATTTCTCTGACAAGCGTTCCTTTTTTCATGAGTCTTTTTAATCAAGGAGCCATGCTCTTTCGTTACCTGTATATTATACTCATACCTGATTTGAGCCTGCTTGCCATCATTACACCCATTGGGTTGCCCATGACCTTCTGGACATGGCCAGAATGGCTCATGTTTACATCCCTGATGTTCCTCCCCCCTTTTGTTGTGATTTTGCTTATTCAAAAAGGTTTAAAAAGGTTTCTGGGTATTGCCCTGCTCACACCACTTGTTTTTCTCATTCCAGAACTACTCTTTGTACAAAAAGATAATACCTTTATCTTAGCACGTGCTTACCTTATGTTGGGCTCTGGTTTTATCTTTTTTATTACTATCGCGATAATTCTGATGCGTACAAGACTTAAATGGTTGCTCATAGTTGGATACATTATTTTTCTCTTTGTCATTTCGCTCGGTCAATCTGTCACCTTTGAAACACCCATGGCCCTTTGGCAAGATACATGTGCTAAAATAAAAATAGATGCACGAACACCGCCTTCTGCCTTTAAACCTTATTTCTTACTCGGAAATGAACTAGCTACAAAGGGTCATTACAAAGACGCCGTTAACATCTATACAACAGCAGCCTCACTCAATCCGCTCAATGCCACAACCTACTATAACTTAGGAGCCGCTTATTCACAAATGGGAGATTATGAGAATGCCATAGCCACCTATTTAAAGGCTAGCGCCTTGGCGCCATCAAATGCCTCCATTTCCTTTAATCTGGCTAATGCTTATTTCACGATTAAAGAATATAATAAGGCCATTGTTTTTTATAACATTTCCATACAAAAGAAGTTCAGCAATATTGAGGCACACCATAATTTAGCTAGGGCATTATACCATTCTGGACAGCTTGACGAAGCTATCGAAAAATACAAACATGTCATTAAAATCAAACCCAGCTTGACTATTGCCCATCACAATTTGGGCAAGGCGTTAATAGATAAAGAAAATTGGAAAGAAGCTGCTTTAGCGTTTGAAAAAGCCATTCAATTAAATCCTCAAAGTGTTTTTTCACATCACTTTCTCGCCAAAACCTATTTGGAACTCAATGAAAAAGATAAAGCCTTTCAGCAAGTCAACGAAGCCCTAGCCCTCAAAAAAGACCATCTTCCCAGCCTCGAACTTCTGAAACAAATCACCAAAAAGGCAGGCACAATATCGCCCCAGAATAAAACTAAATAATCTGGGTTTATCTGATTAGCCTATTACGTAAATATCTAAGAGAACAAAAACGAGAAAGAATAATGATACATAGCCATTTAAAGTAAAAAAGGCCATATTGACACGAGACAAGTCATAGGGTTTTACAAGGCGATGCTCATAAATAAGGAGCAATGCAGTGAGTAAACAACCAAGGTAGTAAAAGATATGTAGCCCTTGAACAAAACCAGCACAAACAAAAAAGATAACAGAAAGAAGGTGAATGAACCCCGCAAGCCAAAGAGCTTTTCGTAAACCCAAATGAACAACCAGACTTTTCAATTTATACTGACGATCAAAATCATAATCGAGAGTTGAGTATATAATATCAAAACCAGACACCCAAAGAAAAACAGCCATGCCCAGAACAACAGAAAAGACTGATATAACACCTGTCATGGCAATCCAAGCCGCTACAGGAGCACACCCCAGGGCAAGTCCTAAATAAAACTGTGTGTAATACGTAAAACGTTTTGTGAGACTATAACCCAAAATGATTGCTAGCGCTAAGGGAGAAAGAATGAATGTTAGCTTGTTAAACATCATTGAGGTGAACACAAATAGAATCATATTAATGAGACCAAAAATAAAAGCAAAGCGAAGCGATAACTCTCCACTGGGAATAGCGCGATCACGCGTGCGTGGATTTTTCTTATCAATATGACGATCGACGATACGATTGAATGTCATAGCCGAATTACGCGCAGTGATCATGGCAAATAAGATAAGCAATACTTTAAAAACGCCTGGATTTCCGGCTGTGGCAACAAAAACACTGGTTAAGGCAAATGGGAGTGCAAAAATCGAATGCTGAAATTTGATCATGCCTAAAGTAAGATACACTTTTTTTAATAACGCATTTTTAGGTGCTGTTTTAGAAATATCTTCGTCAATTGTAATGGAAAGTTCTTCATCGTAGACATCAAGATCTGTTTTAGAACGTGGAAAGTAAAAGTCATTTGTATCAACAACCTGTCGGTCAACTTCTGTTGTCGCCATATTTGGTTTTATTTCAGATAGAAGCGATTCATAGGTATTCTTCTCCTCAAAATCCTTTTCATAACCTTGCTTTTTTGTTTTATAATAAGGTTCTTTCGTCTCTTCTGATTGGTATTGAGGATTGCGGTATTTACGGATGATTTTAGTTTGTCTTTTCTGATATGGTACTTTTTCTGTATCTTCTTGTGGTTGATACTTTAAGACCTTAACCACTTTTTCAGTAATCTCATCGACTGTAGGAATGATGTTATCCTCTTGAATCATGTAGCCTGACTCCTCACTAATACTTCGTCTTTTTAGTACATAAGTTGCTCATTTTTATAAAACAAGTCTAAACCTTTTAGCTGCTTGTATTTATTAGCTTTTTAATTAATCGTTTTCAAAGCCAATCCTCTATTTTTAAGGATTTCTGCCTCTATACTGATCACAATGATATCGTCAACCATCCAGACAGAATCAATTTTTACTTTTTTGAACTAAAAGTTGTCGGACACTATCTTTTTTTATAAAACAATCACATGACAAAAAAAATATCTTTTCAAGGAGAACTTGGAGCTTACTCACATTTAGCCTGTAGCAATTCTTATCCAACACACACACCACTGGCCTGTCGTACATTTGAAGATACCTTAGCCGCTGTCAATACTGAAGAAGCAGAGTTGGCCATGATTCCCATTGAAAATTCTGTGGCTGGCCGTGTGGCTGACATTCACTATCTTCTCGGTGGTTATGATCTTAAAATTTATGCAGAACACTTTCAGGAAATTCACCATCAATTGTTAATCAAACAAGATTCTGATTTAAATAAAGTTAAAAACGTTCGTAGCCATGCCATGGCTATTGGACAATGCCATGACGTCATTCAAAGTTTATCCTTACAACCCATTGTCATGGCTGATACAGCAGGTGCGGCAAAATTTATTAGTGAACAGGGCACAGCCGAAGATGCCGCCATTGCCTCTTCTCTGGCTGCTGACATTTATGGTCTCAAAACAATCAAAGCAAACATCGAAGATGCGCCTTTTAACACGACTCGTTTTCTGATCATGGCAAAAGATAAGCAACAACCAAGACAAGAGAACACAGAATACCTCACAAGTTGTATTTTTGAAGTCAGGAGTGTTCCCGCAGCTCTTTACAAAGCTTTAGGAGGCTTTGCCACACATGGTGTGAATTTAGCTAAACTGGAAAGCTTTATCATGAAAGGTGATTTCAATCGGGCAATGTTTTATATTGATATTGAAGGGCATGTAGAGGACTCCACTGTCAAAGGAGCCTTAGAAGAGCTTGATTACTACACGAACAAAATCATCACTCTGGGTGTCTACCCCAAACACGAATACAGAAATCATACTTAAGCCTCTCTTTAAACCAATACCATGAAAGAATTGCTGTGTTGAAATTTTTGAAACTTTGCGATCCCCGGTTTTTCAATCCACTGTATCATAGGAATGTCTCAACTAACTCAGTATTTCTAAATACTCCCCATACCCTTCTTTTTCGAGATCTTCCTTGGGAATAAAGCGCAGAGCTGCGGAGTTTATACAATAGCGCAAGCCATTAGGGCCTGGTCCATCATTAAACACATGGCCTAAATGAGAATTGGCTTTTTCACAACGCACCTCTGTTCTTTTCATACCATGAGAGGCATCCACATATTCTGTGACTTTGTCACTAGCCACAGGTTTAGAAAAACTGGGCCACCCACAACCTGAGTCAAATTTATCTTTTGATGTAAAAAGTGGTTCACCAGAAACAACATCCACGTAGAGACCTTCCTGATCATTATCCCAGTATTCATTATGAAAAGCTGGTTCTGTGCCATTTTCTTGTGTGACATGATACTGCATGGGGGTAAGATTTTTCAGAGCTGCAGCAACAGCTTTATCATCTGGTGTACGCATGGGACAGTGCCAGGCCTGCTGTATAAAGGCATCCCGACCAGATGAATCACGATAGTTTTTGTAACGCTTTGTGCTTTTAAGATAATAGCCTTGATGATATTCTTCTGCCGGGTAAAACGTTGTAGCTGGCAACACTTTAGTCGCAATAGGATTATCAAATAGCTTGCTATCTTCTAGTTCTCTTTTACCTTGTTCAGCTTGTACTTTTTGCTCATCAGTTAAGTAAAAAATAGCTGTGTGGTATTGTGAACCGCGATCAACAAAGGCGCCACCATCATCTGTGGGATCTATTTGATGCCAAAACTCTTCGATCAAATACAAGTAACTCACTAAATCGGGGTCATAGGTTACTTCAATGGCCTCATAATGTCCTGTTGTGCCTGTACACACTTGCTCATATGTGGGGTTCTCAACAGTACCACCAATATAACCACAGACAACTTCTTTTACACCAAAAAGAGCTTGAAATGGTGGTTCCATGCACCAAAAACAGCCACCTGCAAAAATAGCTTTTTCTAAAGTATTTATTGTCATCATGAATAGGAATTAAAGCGAAATACAAAGATAGTCAAAAGATTATATGCCATCATATTCAAAACCATAAGTAGATTTACACTTGAGTTCATGCTGTAAGTATGTAATTTAAGCCTATATGTTAAAAACAGCATTGTTTATCAAATGTTTCATACTATCATTATTTCTTTCACTTCCTGCATTTGCCTCAGCTGAACTTAGTTATACAAAACAAACCTATGAAAAAATGATGGGATTGGAAACAACAGACCCTGCCTTTGAAGAAAAAGCCTTAAGTCAATTTCAAGATATTTTTAATTTTGTGGCATTTAATAACCGTGTCACTAGGGACATAAAAAATAAAATGACCCCTGAAGAGTTCACTAAATTAGAAACTTTATTTAAAGATGTTTTTTATAATGCCTATAAGAATAGTATATTAAAAGTAAATGATCGTAAAGTCATCCATCCTCACTACAGCTTAAAAGAAAACAAAGAACATTATACAATTGTTAATGTCACAGGCCAATCGGGCGAGCGACAGGCCACGCTCACTTTTTATATCAAACCCAATGACAATAAAAAAGAGGGTTTTCAGCTCATTGATTTATCTGTTGAAGGAGCTTTATTATCTCGAAATTATCGCGGTTCTTTTAACCGCATTTTTCGCGAAAAAGGTTTTGCGGGGCTGTATGCCCGTATTCAAAATAAAAGAGACACCTTGCTGCAACATAAGAAAGTAACTCATTAAATATCTAAGGGGATCACTGTGGTTCAAAACAAAACTTTACAATTAATTATTATTTTCATTCTCATGTTCTCTTTTACAGCATGCGGTGGCAGCAGCAGTGGCGGTGGTGGCACGGAAGGCGGAGATGTCTCAGCAGCACTCACACAAGGAGAAGCTGAATTAGATGCTGGCGATATTAGCGATGCCCAAACAACTTATTGCGATGAAATTACAGCAGGCAGCACAGATGCGCAAATTGCCTTTGGTTGTTTTTTAACGAAATTTATTCTCTTAGCAGAAACCTCTGATGTTCTGGCATTATTTACAGCTGTTGATCAAGACCCTATAGATATAGAAACTGATATTCTCACCGATATTCTGGATGAGTATTTCAGCGCTGACTACTACAATTTTGTTTATACGGAACATACAGATTTTCCGTTTAATGATATCTTGAGTGGCAGCTATAATGTTGAAGAAAAACTTGCCCGCATTATCAATGAGCTTGTTGGCACAGACACTTCTGTAAATGAGTTTATTGACCTCATCTATGAACTTGTTGATGACTTTGAAGAACTTGAAACACTACTTGGTTATGTTATAGACGATGAAACCTTCACCTTTACTATTCCTGATGGCACTTTTTATACCGAGACAGATCTTGAAGCAACATACAATGATGCCCGGTTTTTTATGGCTAGCATAAAAGCAACTATTGTCGGCATCAATGTTATGGCAGCCTATGATTATGGTGTTGATATCTCTAAAATCCTTAGTGATGATGGCACAGAAATTGACTATGAAATATTGGTTGCGGATCTGAATGGCACAGGTGAAACCATACGTGATGTTACGGTGGACACAGTGGCTTGTCTAACATTTCGTGATGAAACACTTATCACAAGCATGCAAGAAACAGCTGAAGAAGCTCTGATGTATGCTTATAGAGGGTTTTATTATTTGAACAATGGTGAAACTTCTGATTTCATTGGCACATCACTAAATTCAGAAACGCTTGAAGACATGGAAACTTTGTTGGGAGAACTCTACACATCAGTAAAATCTGAGGGCATGGTACAATTGACGTTGTTAGACCCCAGCACAGTGGAAGTGGATCTATACACATTCTTCACAAACCCACCCTCCTCAGCTGACATAACATCCTCAGATCCTTTTGATTATGATGATGAAGAAGATAAAATTCAAATTGTTGAAGCCTATTACAGAGACTTCTTAGAAGATATTGCTGATTTCTAGATTTCGCTATTTTTCCAAACACCAACGATCTGTTAGATCATGATGAATATTGAGTTGATCCAAAACACGGCTCACAACTGTAGTCGCCAAATCTTCCATCGTTTTGGGCTCTGAATAAAAGGAAGGCATGGCCGGTAAAATGATCGCCCCAGCATCTGAAAGTGTGAGCATGTTTTTAAGATGAATAGAACTTAAAGGTGTTTCGCGCGGCACAAGAATTAAGGGGCGTTTTTCTTTGAGCATGACATCGGCAGTTCGTGAAATCACATCATGAGAGACCCCATGAGCAATCCGGCCTAACATCCCCATAGAGCACGGCATGACCACCATCCCATGATAAGGCGCTGAACCAGAAACAAACGGCACATCAAAATCATTATCATCATAATAGTTCACACCATACTCTCTGAGGTCAGCATCCACTTCATCAGAAAATATACGCAAACCATTCATCGTAGAAACAACACTAAGCTCAATGTCTTCTCTGTTTTGTATATAATCAATGAATATTTTTGCATACAAAGCACCTGTGGCCCCTGTCACACCGAGAACAAGTTTCATAAAGCCTCCTTATCGCGTCGAAGTCCTGAGTTTATCGAAGGACGAAGACGGACTGTTATTGTTTCTTTGCACTCACCGCATGAGAAATATGGAATAAAAACTTTTTACTACGTTGTTGCACAAAACCTATTTTATTAAGTTTGTCTATGAGAACTGTTTTTGTCACAAATCCTTGTATAGAATTTTTTAGATAAGTATAGGCACCTTCGTGTCCTGACACTAAACGCCCCAACCAAGGGATAACAAAACGCGCATAGGTTTTATGAAAAATGTTGGAAATCTTTTTTTCAGGAGCAAAAAACTCTAAAATAAGAATCTGCCCACCCGGCTTCAAAATGCGATGCATTTCGCGTAACCCCTTTTCCAGATCACTGAAATTACGCACACCATACCCACAGATGATCACATCAAAGGTATTATCTTGAAAAGGCGTATTAAGAGCATCAGCACACAAGGGTTTAATTTGCGCTTTTTCCACATAATCAATAATTTTAGAATAACCTGCCTGCAACATCTCTTGCGAAAAATCCAGAGCCGTAATCGTTGTTTTGGGAAAGCG
>JAHJDR010000284.1 GCA_018812345.1 bacterium
AACATGTGTTGCCTCTTCTAACAGAGCTCTCACAATAGCGGCTGAACCTTGGGCTTGAACAGGAATAATAGCAGGGATATTATCTATGAGACCAATCTGTTTGAGATCATAAAATCCTTTATAGGTTCCTGATAAAATGACGCCATCACCTGTTGGAATAAATACTTTGTCTGGAGCTTTATACCCCAGTTGTTCCCAAAGTTCTAAGGCGGCTGTTTTTTTACCTTCTATCGTATACGGATTAAAGCCCGTGTTTCGATTGTACCATCCAAATTTTTCTGTTGCCTCTCTACACAAAGCCACGGCCTGGTCGTATGTACCTTTAATCGGGATAAGATCCCCACCAAACATGGCAATTTGTGCTAATTTTGCTTTGGGAGCTGTTTGGGGAACAAATATTTTATTTTTGAGCCCTACTGAAGCACACATACCAGCTAAGGCTGTTGCTGCATTACCTGTTGAGGCAGTTGTGATGATGTCTTTGCCAAGCTCAATAGCTTTGGCAACGAGTACAGATGACGCGCGATCTTTAAACGATCCTGTAGGCAGCATGGTATCATTTTTAATAAAAAGATTTTTGAGTCCCAAGTGTTTGCGCAAACGCTTTACTTCATCAAGAGGTGTTGGACCAATATCAAGAGGAGGTAAAGAAGTATGTTTTTCTAAAGGCAATAAATCAATATAACGACCATGTCCCCTAATGGGGTTTTCAGCAAAAACATCTTGTGTGAGTGTTGCTTTGAGTTTTTCATAGTCATAATCCACACGAAGAATACCTTGGCAGTTTGGGCAGAGGTATTCTACATTATCTGGATTATGAGTTTTATCACATTTTGTGCATTTAAGAGTGTATTTCATTTAACTAGCTCAATATTCAATAGCCAATATCGAATATCCAATATCCAAGTTATTCTTCACATGGATATTGGATATTCATTATTGATTATTGGATATTGAGATATTTCATATAAATTATCAAATTCGACGCCACATCTTCTCCGCAAGCTCTCTCCCCTTAGCATTAATCATTTCTTCATCAATCCCAACAAGCGTCCTATCTTGCATGAGGACCTTGCCATTCACAATTGTTGTATTTACTAATGAGGAGTTCATGCCATAAAGAAAATGACCAAGAAAATTATCACGTGTTAAGGGTGTTGGGGGATCATAATCTAAAATAATAATATCGGCTAACGCGCCCTCTTCTATTTTACCTAATGTGCCCTCAAAGTACTTAGACAATATTTTGTAATTATTTTCAAAAAGCAGCTCTCCTGTTTGCATAAAGCCAACACGTGGATCATTCATAACGTGTTTACGTATAAGATGTGCAAACTTGGCCTCTTGAAACATATCACTGGTCATGCCATCTGTGCCTAAACCAACAAGACATTTCTTATTTAACATTGTGACAACATCAGAGCTGCCAACGGCATTATTCATATTCGATTCAGGATTATGCACAATATTGGCACCAGCCTGCGCAATGAGATCCATCTCATTTTTTTCAATATGCACACAATGCACAAAAATAGATTTTGGATTGAGTAATCCAAATTTATCAAATCGTTCAACAACACCCATTCCATATTTTTTCTGACTATCAACAACATCTGATTTGTCTTCTGCTGTATGCACATGTACACCAGTATGTAAGTCAGTAATTATTTGGGCGCATTGTTCAAGAGTTTTATCAGATACCGTAAAAGAAGCATGCAATCCAAACAAACCTTGAAGCATATTATTGTCTGAGCAAGACTTTATAAATGAGGCATTTTCTTCAATGCCTTGCTCACAAATATCCTGACCATCTCTATCAGAAACCTCATAACATAATGACGCGCGCACAGGTATTTGTTCTAAAGCGTCTTTTATTTTTGTTAGACTGCCTGTAACAGCTTTTGGTGACGCATGATGATCTATCATGCTTGTAGTCCCTGCTTTAATGCATTCTATGAGAGGAATTAGAGAGCTATAATAAATATCTTCCTCTGTAAGGGCTTTGTCTACTTTCCACCAGAGACGTTCCAGAATTTGTGTAAAGTTAGCTGCCGGCTCTCCCTTTGGAGCCATGCCTCGTGCAAAGGTTGAATACAAATGCATGTGTGCATTAGCCAGGCCTGGCATAACAAGACCGTTTTTGGCATCAATGTCTTGGGCTAAAGGATACTTCTGTTTGAGTTCTTTTGAATCACCCACTTCTTTAATGAGATTGTTTTCAATACAGACAGCCCCGTTGACTATGATGGAAGTTGGGGTTAGTACTTTGGCATTTGTTATTAAAATCATCATTCTCGGTTACCGGTTACCGGTTACCGGTTACCGACGGAAACCGGACAACGGACAACGGACAACTACTTAATTTCTATACAGTTAGACACCGGACACACGTACTTACACATCGCACAACCGACACATTTTTCTTCATCAACAATGGGTTTGCGATTGTCACCAAGTGAAATCGCCATATGCCCCCCATCACGACAGGCAATGTGGCATAAATCACATTGAATGCATTTCTCGTCATCTATCTTTGAAACAACCTTTTTATCATAAGGTAGTTCATCATGACCTGTAATATAGGGCAATGACTTACCAATAAGGTCAGAAGGTTTTTTAAAACCTTTGTCCTTCAGAAATTGAGCTAAACCACTTTTCAAGTCATCTACAATATCATAACCATAATGCATGACCGCTGTACAAAACTGAACTGTGGTGGCACCACAAGCCATGAATTCGACTACATCACGCCAATCAACAGGTCCACCTGTTCCTGTTATAGGAATGCCTACTTTTTTACTAATTTCAGAAATTACTTTTAGCGTTAAAGGTTTAATTGCCGGACCACTCATACCTGAATAAGTCGATTTGCCATTCACATTAGGATTAGGAATAAACGTGTCTAAATCAATTCCCATGAGTGATTGAATTGTATTAGACGCACAAACAGCATCAGCGCCAGCATTCTTTATTTCCTGAGCCACATCACAAATATCAGTAACATGAGGTGTGATTTTCATCACCACAGGTACGTTCCTAGGATGTGCTTTTGCCGCATCTTTAACCCAACCTGCAACCTGTCCTGCCAGTTTTGGATCTTGTGCTAACATTTGACCGGGTTTTGCCCCCAAGCTTCCTTGTGGACAAGAAAAACTACACTCAATCATATCAACACCAGCATCTGATAAGCGCTTAACAAGATTTTGCCAGTCTTCCTTTTTGCCTCCCATAATAGATGCTATCACAACTTTATTTGGAAATTCTTCTTTTAATATTTTGACACGCTTTTCTACAACATCAATATGATATTCAGAAATAAGATCAATATTTCCCAGAGCGGAAACACGTTTACCTTCATGGCTGATTCCCGTCATCATAGGATACTTAAGATCTACGACAGTTTCTTCCGTAGAGGTTGTTTTAAGAACAGCCCCTGCCCAACCAGCTTTAAAACCATTTCGTAACATTTCCAACTCATCTGTTGGCGGCGCAGCCGCAAGCACAAAAGGATTCTCAAACGTAACCCCACAAAACTCAATCGATAAATCTACATCCGGTTCTTTGTAATATCTATTCTTCAAGCCCTGAGCCTTAAGCCCTAAGCCTTGAGCCAAACTTTGATCAATATGTTCGGCTACCATATTCCCTTGTCCAATAGCCGCCACAGCTGTACTCGCACCATGGGCAAAATCACCACCCACATAAACACCATCACTCACTTTAAATGTTATGGGATCAGCTTTATCTAAATTGAGAACATCGTCTTTAGTTTGCCCAACAGCATTAATCACTGTGTCTGCTTGAACTTCAAATTCAGGGCCTTCTACATCATAGTCTTTTACATAGCGGCCTTCGCCTTTCCAGGAAACGCGTTGCAAACGCATTCCAGAAACATTTGCCTCACCAGTAATGGCGACAGGAACAACACGAAACCACATTTCCACGCCATCAGAAAACGCTTCTTCAATGTCAGGGCGATAGGCTGGCATATCCTTTTGCGTGCGACGATATAACATGAGAACTTGTGCACCCATTTTGGCAGCCACGCGCGCCGCATCAATGGCTGTATCACCACCACCAACAACAAGAACGCGCTTACCAATGTTGAGCGATTCACCTTTTTTAGCACGAATCAAAAAATCCAGAGCCTGATAAACACCTTGTTTATTTTCACCATCAATATTTAAATTACGTGACCCCATTAAACCAGTTGCCACAAAAATAGATTCAAAACCTTCTTTTTTGAGTGCTTCTGTATCTTTAACAGCAGAACCAAAATGAAAAGTGACACCCAGTTTTTTAACAAGATTTGTTTCAAAATCGATAACCTCTTGTGGTAAACGAAAATCTGGAATGGACAATTTAAGTTGACCACCTGCGACTTGTTCACGTTCAAATATGTGAACATCATAACCTTTAACCGCTAATTTTGATGCACATGCAAGTCCAGCAGGGCCTGATCCAATGATAGCTACCTTTTTCCCATTTTTTTCAGGAATAACTGTTTCCAAAACGCCATGATCACGCTCCCAACTCATCACATAACGTTGCAAGCCAATAATATCGATAGGACGATCAAGTTTCTCGCTTGTACACTCACCACAGCAGGTATTCATACAAGGACATATATACGCGCAGGACGCTGATAAAACATTAGCATTGCGTAATAATCGTACAGCACCAGCCATATCACCAAATTTAATTTTTCTAATAAACAGCTTTGGATTCACTTTTGAGGGACAGCCTGAGTGACAAGGGGCATCATGACACATCAAGCAACGGGACGCTTCGGTTAATGCTGAATCGTAATTGTGATTTTTCATAATATTATTCTGGACCTATGAGCCTATGGACCTATGTTTGTCATCAACTCAGGTTCATAGGAACATAGGTACAAAATAATCGAATAATTCTTGTACCAGACTGTCCACTAATAGCTGTTTCTAGATTTTCATAATTAGTGATCAAAACTTCACGACCACCACCTTCAAGAAAATCAACAGCAGCCTCCATTTTAGGAAGCATGGAACCAGCACTAAAATGACCTTCTTTAATATATTGTTTGGCATCGGAAAGAGTCATTTTATAGATTTCTTTTTGATCTGGTTTTCCCCAGTTGAGACAAACATTTTTAACATTTGTTGAGATAATGAAAAGTTCTGCATTGAGCCAATTAGCAAGCATTGCCGAAGCATTGTCTTTATCAATAACTGCGGGAACACCTTTAAGATCACCACTTTCATCTCGAATAACAGGAATGCCACCACCTCCAGCCGCAATCACGACGGTCCCACTTTTAACAAGTTTTTTAATGACATTAAACTCTACTATTTCCTTTGGTTTTGGTGACGCCACAGCACGGCGCCAACCACGACCCGCATCATCGACCATATCCCAACCATTTTCCGTTTTTCTTTTTTCAGCCTCTTCTTTGCTATAAAAAGGACCAATAGGTTTTGTCGGATTTTGAAAGGCCTCGTCATCTTTATCGACTACAACTTGGGTCACAATTGTTGCCACATCCTTATCAATGTTTTTCTTTTTAAGTTCATTGATCAATGCTTGTTGAAATTGATAGCCCAATGATCCTTGTGTATCGCCCACACAAATATCTAAGGGCACTGTGTGCACAATGCCACGAGCGTAGTCAGAACGCAGGAGAATAAAACCAACTTGTGGTCCATTGCCATGCGTAAGCACAACTTCATACCCATTTTCAATAAGTGATAGAATATGTTTCACTGTATACTGAGCTTGTAAGGATTGCTCAGGAATGGTTTGATGTTCTTTATCGGCAATAAGGGAGTTCCCTCCCACAGCAATAACAACAATTTTATTCATAAAACCTCCGGTAAGAAAATCCGAAATACGAATCTCGAAACTCGAAACAATATCGAAATTCTAAATTCTAAATTCTAAACACCAAGTTATACTAAGTTTTGAATTTCGATATTCGGATTTGTTTCGAGCTTCGGATTTCGTATTTCTTATTTTTTTCAAACTCCTGCCATCGTAGCGGCCATTACAGCCTTAGCTGTGTGCAATCTATTTTCCGCTTCATCATAAATAATAGACCATTTTTCATTATCAATAACAGCATCTGTAACTTCTTTACCACGATCAGCCGGAAGTGCGTGCATGTATTTAACGTTTGGATCAGCAAGACCCATACGACGCTCATCACAAATCCAGTCTTTATGTTTAGCAAGATTTGCTTGCATTTGTTCCCATTGCTGAGGAGAATCTTCCCACTTATCAAAATTAGCAAAGCCACCCCAGTTTTTAGGAATAACAATGTGCGCACCTTCAAAACCAGCATCCATATCATTTGTAAACTTCAAGCTACCGCTTGATTCTTTGGCATAACCATGAGCTTTATCAACCATAGCAGGTAATAAAGGAAATTCTTCAGGATGGGCAACTGTTACATTCATACCAAAGCGTGTAAACATAAGCATTTGTTCTAAAGGCACGGAAATAGGTTTTGCATGTGACTCAGCATATGCCCAACTAATTGTCAGGTTGAGACCTTGTAAATTTTTTCCAAACTTTTCTTGCATAACCATCATGTCAGCAAGCATTTGCATGGGGTGATACAAATCACATTGCAGATTCATCACTGGCACAGGTGAATGTGCTGCTAGCTCATTTAAATATTTATTACCTTTATCATAAAAACAACAACGACAGGCAATAGCATGTCCCATACGCCCTAATACAATGGCCGTATCTTTTGCTGTTTCACCATGAGATATTTGAACTTTATCAGGTGTCAGATCGTGTGAATTGCCACCAAACTGAGTGATTCCACAACCCATAGAATTACGCGTTCTGGTAGATTGTTCAAAAAAGAGCATGAAAACTGTTTGGTTTTCTAAAAGATTACTCACCTCTCCTTTGAGCTTTTTTGCTTTTAGATCATGTGAGAGATCCATAAGATGTTCAAGTTCTTCTTTGGACCAATCTTCTGTTGTTATAAAATGTTTTCCTTTTAAATGTTTCATATAGTCTCCTAAATAGGTTTCAGACGTCAGGCTTCAGTATGTAGTATAACTCTCTTACTGATAGCTGACACCTGAGTACTGTAAGCTTTTTAATTACTCATTTCTTCTGCAAATTGCGCATAAAACGCAGTAGCCTTAACTAAATGATCAACAGGTGTCCACTCATTGGGTGTGTGGGCCTGTTCTTCATGCCCAGGACCAAAACCAAAACACGGAACACCATTAATTCCCATAATAGCAACGCCATTAGTCGAAAAGGTCCATTTGTCCACTTTGGGATCCTTGTTAAATACATTTTTATAACTCGTGATCGCTGTTTGTACAAATTCATTTTCTTCTGGTAATTTCCATGTAGGGTAATATTTTTTCATGGGATAAACTTTTCCCGTATAACCTTTACCTTCATAGACAGGCACTTCAACTGTGGCATCTTTATCGATACCAGCAACTTCTTTCACTTCTTGAACAGCGCTTTCTTCTGTTTCACCCCAGGTCAATCGGCGATCAAGATGAATAGAAGCACCATCAGCAACCGCACACAGTGAGGGACTCACTGATGTAATTTCGCTCACAGTCACAGTCCCCTTTCCTAAAAACTCATCACTGGTAATACGTTCATTGAGTTTTTCAATTCCTAAAACAGTATTTGCCATTTTATAAATCGCATTTTCACCACGCTCAGGAGCGGAACCGTGACAAGAAACACCTTTGGTATGGACTTTAATTTCCATGCGTCCACGATGTCCCCGATAGATGTTTAAGCTTGTTGGTTCTGTGATCACACAAAGATCAGGTTTAAGATTTTCTTCTTTAATGAGATAATCCCAACACAAACCATCACAGTCTTCTTCCATGACAGAGCCTACCATATAAATAGTACAGTTTTTCGCTAAGCCAAGTTCTTTGATGATCTTGCCAGCATATACCATAGAGGCCATACCGCCCTTTTGGTCTGCACCACCACGGCCCCAAACCTTGCCATCTTTAATATGGGCATCATAGGGATCAAAATCCCAGTTGGCACGATTGCCCACATCAACCGTATCAATGTGTGCATCAAAGGCTAATTTAAATGGACCATCACCAATACGACCAACAACTGAGCCTAAACCATCAACCCAAACTTCATCAAAACCAACTTTTTTCATTTCTGTGCTAATGCGTTCGACAACGTCTTTTTCTTGACCTGATAAAGATGGTATTTTCACAATATCGACTAAAAAATTAGCCACATCATTTTCATATTTTTCTGCTAATTCTAATATCTTATTCATAACTTCTCCGTATTATCCCTATTATTTTATATTACGGTCACCGGTCAACGGACAACGGTAACCGAGTAATCCAATTTCCATACCCTGCCTCACCCACAATGCCTTCATCAGCATCATAAACAACGAGGCCTCTCACAAGGGTCTTCATAATTTTTCCCATCAAGCTCATACCTTCAAAGCATGTCCATTTGGCTTTTGAGTGCATGTCTTGTCCATGAACTGCCCAGATATTTTTAGGATCAATAATGACAAGGTCTGCATCACTACCAACAGCTAAACTACCCTTTTGAGGAAAAAGACCAAAACGTTTGGCTGCATTGGTGCTTGTGAGATTTATGAGCTGTTCAAGTGTTAATTTCTGTTTCATATACCCCATTGAAAAGAGATAGGGCAATAGTAATTCAACACCAGGCATACCGCCATAGGCATCCCACGCATTGTCATTTTCTTTTTCCTTTGCAGAACACGGTGCATGATCTGTTGCCAAAAAATCTATATGGCCATCAATCAAACCATACCATAGGGCTTCTCGATCTTCTGCTGTTTTTACCACAGGGGCTGTTTTGAGATAGGCACCCTTTTTATTAAAATCTTCATGCGTAAAATGTAAATAATGTGGGCATGTCTCAGCACTCACATTGACACCTAATGATCTTTGTTTCGCAATATGGTTCAAAGCCTTGCCTGATCCCAAATGCACGATGTGTAAAGCACACCCTGTTTGCTTGGCCAGACCTAAACCTGTAATCACACCTTCTGTTTCAGCGGGAAAGGAACGTGAAAAATAATAATCTGCTAATGTATTTTTATTTTCATTAATAAGTTCTTCTGTACGTGCCTTAATAATAGATTTATCTTCAGCATGAAGACCAACAAGAGCACCTAAGTCGTTTGCTTTCTGCATGACCTGACCAAGCTCCATGACAGAAAGGTCCTGGAAAGTTTTCATACCTGAAATAAGATACGATTTAAAGCCAACCACTCCCGCTTCCCAAAGTGTGGCCATATTTTCTTGCCAATCATCGTCACGTAATGTGTTAGCAGACATCCCTGCCCACAAAGCATAATCAACATAGGCCATTTTCTGAATGACATTATTTTTAGCCTTTAGATGGTCCACATTTGTAATTGTTGGTACACAGGTATCAGGCATGTCAATCACGGTAGTCACACCACCAGCGGCGGCTGCCCGTGTGCCATGAGCAAAATCTTCACGTTCTTCATAACCGGGTGTATCAAAATGCACGTGGGGATCAATAGCACCGGGAAGTACAAGACAGCCTTTGGCATCAATCATTTGGGCATCAGCAGGAACAGTAAAATCCATATCCTCA
>JAHJDR010000285.1 GCA_018812345.1 bacterium
ACATTGGCCGACCAACGCCTTTGTACTTTGCTGAGAATTTAAGTAAAAAATTAGGTCTCAAAATCTTTCTCAAGCGTGAAGATCTTTGTCACACAGGAGCGCACAAAGTTAATAATACTTTAGGCCAATGTTTGTTAGCAAAGAAAATGGGAAAAAAACGTGTCATTGCTGAAACAGGGGCTGGTCAGCATGGCGTGGCTACAGCCACGTTGTGTGCGAAGTTAGGACTCACTTGTGTTGTGTACATGGGCGCAGTGGATATTGAACGACAAGCCTCAAATGTACAACGTATGAAACTTTTGGGGGCTGAGGTTGTGCCTGTTACGAGTGGTACAAGAACGCTCAAAGATGCGTTAAATGAGGCTTTACGCGATTGGGTCACGAATGTACAAACAACATTTTATTGTATTGGCACTGTTGCCGGCCCACATCCTTATCCGACAATGGTTCGCGATTTTCAGGCTATAATTGGTCATGAAACCAAAAAACAATTGCGTACGTTTGGTATTAAAGATCCTGACTATCTTGTTGCGTGTATTGGTGGTGGTTCTAATGCTATGGGGCTTTTTTATCCCTTTTTACAAAATGAAAAAGTTAAGATGGTAGGCGTGGAAGCTGCTGGACTTGGTTTGAAAACAGATAAACATGCTGCCAGTATTGCAAAAGGTTCTGTTGGAGTGTTGCATGGTAATATGACCTACCTGTTACAAGATAAGTGTGGACAGATAATGCCTACACATTCTGTGAGTGCTGGGCTCGATTACCCCGGTGTGGGTCCAGAGCATGCTTTTTTGCATGATACAGGTCGTGTTAACTATTTAAGTGTAACAGACAAAGAAGCTGTAAAAGCTTTTCATGAATTAACAAAAACAGAAGGCATTATTCCAGCCCTTGAGTCAGCACATGCAGTGGCCTGTGTTATCAAACATCACAAAAAACATAAAAAGAATGATGTGATTGTGATTAATTTGTCGGGGAGAGGGGATAAGGATCTTGGCACTGTGCTGGCGCACAGTGAATACATAAATGGAAAATACATAAATACAAAAATGGAAAAGTGAAGAATGAATTTCAATAAACAGTATCCAATATCCATGTGAAGACTTACTTGGATATTGAATATTCATTATTGATTATTGGATATTGAAAATAAATTACTAAATATGCAAACAAGTCGTATAACAGATAAACTTAATAAAATTAAAGAAGAGGGTAGCAAGGCATTCATTCCTTTTATCACAGCTGGCTATCCTTGTTTAGAGGAAACGGAAAAGCTTATTCTTAATTTTGCTAAGTGGGGTTGCTCTGTTATTGAACTGGGTGTGCCGTTTTCTGATCCTATGGCTGATGGTCCTGTTATTCAAAAGGCAAATGACCAGGCTTTAGAAAATGGTGTTACACTAGAACAAATTATTGCGCTGGTTAAAAAGGTGAGACAAAAAACACAGGTACCTATTTTGCTCATGGGCTATTATAATCCCCTATTTCAATATGGATTAGATCGTTTCGCGAAAGATGCTCATGATGCTGGTGTGGATGGCGTGCTTATTGTAGACTTACCGGTTGAAGAAGTCATGCCTCTTAAAGAGGCTATTGGTGAGTTTCCAATTGATATCATTTATTTACTCACACCAACAAGTTCTGAGTCTCGTATCAAACTTGTAGCAGGGCAGGGTTCTGGTTTTGTGTACTATGTTTCTTATACAGGCATTACAGGTGATAAGAGTTTTAAACCTAGTGAAGTAAAAAAACAGATCAAGCGTATCAGGAAACATATCACTTTACCTATAAATATTGGTTTTGGTATTAGTACACCTGAACATGTAGCCCAACTAGCACCTGTTGCCGATGGTGTTGTTGTGGGTTCAGCATTGATAAAGATTATTGAAAAGATTGCAGCTAATGAGTTATACGATTTTCATTTAAAGCAGACGATTGAGCAGATGATACGAGCGCTAGACGCTAGACGATAGACGCTAGCACGATTGCACGAACATTGGAGTTATTTATGAGAAAAAAACTTCTATTAATTTTAGTTATAAGTTGTTCTTTTTGTTTCTCAGCTTATGCCAACTCTTTTTATGGAACTTATAAAGTTAATGCCAAGGCTATGGAGCGTGAGCTTTTGAGTCAGTCACAAGACAAATCAGATTTTACGGTTAATGCGATCAAAGATATTGTTTCTGATGCCAAGAAAATTAAAGTTCAGATCGATGCCAAAACTATTGAGCTCTCCTATGAAGACCAAAAATTTAAGAGTTCATATCAAAATATATATAATGGTAATGACATGATTAAGCTCAAAGCCATTTTTCATAATAAGTATGCCAATCAAGACATGCCTTTCTATTTCATCGTTTCTGGAAGTGAACTTCATTATTATCCAGAAGGCCAAGAAACGCGTGCGATTAAGTTGATTAAGAAATAAAAATTCGTTATGTAAGAAATCAATCATGTCAAACGAAGTACTGATAATCATAGCCATATTTCTTCCTTTTTTGTCTGTGTTTGTATTAGCCCCTTTAGGGATAAAGCTAAAAGGTAAAATAGGGTGGGTTGCGCTCATTTTTCCTGTTATTTCTACAGCAGCTATTATTACGTTGGCTACCAGGTTAGGATGGGGAACAAGCCAGGTTATTGAAATTGAGTGGATTCCAAGGTTGGGCATAAATTTATCTTTTCTCTTTGATGGCTTATCGACTCTTTATGGTTTGATCGTGAGTGGCATGGGTATTCTTATCACCTTCTATGCGCGTTTTTATTTGGGTGAAAAATATGCCTATCAAAATCGTTTCTATGCCTATCTCATGATGTTCATGGCAGCCATGTTAGGGACAGTG
>JAHJDR010000040.1 GCA_018812345.1 bacterium
CGTTATAATTATTTTGAAAGAATCTGTATGACGAAGGTACCAATTCCAAGCCTTCCTCTATCAATCATTGAAAAAGCCATCTAGACTTTGAATCCTATAAACATATGATATTATAAGCAATTAAGAAGACCTCTTTTTAGCAACTTTTCAGCGCTAGGTGCGATATAGTCTGCGGTAGATATAGGTATGTCGTTATTGTCACTTAACACCATCGCTCCCACTGCTCCCTGTTCCCCACTAAATTTAGATCATCCTATTATGGATAGGCACGTCGTTTTTAGTATGCACCCAGATGACGTTGCACACTCAGCGAGAGTTTTACCCACACATGAGGGAGAGTCGTCATTAAGAGTACCTGCTTATCTACAAGGACCTGTAGAGGCAGAATTTAGAAATAATTTTTCAGATCGAAGAATCATGCCTGCCAAACATACAGGTGAGGTTGCTTTACCTGTATTCTCTGTACCCATTGCGTCAGCACAAATATTAACCGCTCCAGGGTTGCCAAAAATTATTAGTGACTATCTTTTTTTTGAAACAGCAGGCCAAGAATTTGTACGTGTTGCCGTAGATCCTAAAGAACAGGAACGTCTAAAAGCAGCTGAAGAAACTTATGACAGCACAAGAATTTCTGCGCGTAGAACGTCAAGTATCAGGACGTTGCAATCTTGGGGGTACTGGCGTGAAGATCATCCTAGTGCGCCCTGGCAGTATACAACTCCTTTTTATCTAAAAGTTGATGGTGAAAAACATCGTTCAGGAGATGATAACTTGGATTGGGAGTTTTTGAGCCTGGCTGTTGAGATAAGTTCATGGTTGGAAAAAAGAAAAGTGGAAGCCGACTCTCAGTATACGTTTTTAAGGGCTTTAGCTGCTGTGCAGGCCACAGCTCAAAAGAGAGCACTGCACCAAATCGTGAGAGAAAGCGTTCTGCCAGACAGGGCTGATGATTATCAAAGATTTCCTATACTCCCCCTTCATGCTATTGTGGGTTACAAGGGACCTCATGAAGAGAACTCGTCAATTAACGACCGATCCTATTATGATGTTGATGAAACAGGTTTTGTTAAAGCTCTCAGAAAACAGCATGGTGTAAAAAAAGGACTGTTTATAGAAAAACTATGTGAGTTGCTGGGTGTGTATTTTGCAGAGTCTCTTATGAAAATGGGTATTTCTGGCACAGATCATGGACAGAATCTTATGGTAGAAATGGACATGCAAACAGGGCTGCCTACACGTATTGTTTATCGAGATTTAACCGATATTGTTATTGATCCTTTTTTATCAGCCCTTGATTCTCAGGGTTCTTTTATAGGCACACCAAACATTGATGTGTCTTATTTTTTAAATAGTAAAGAAATTCACTCTGAAGAACCAAAGTCAACGGGTCTTAATGAATGGCTAGAAAGATTTTTTGTTAAGCAGGTTTTTCAACCTATGAGAATTGCTTTTAATGTGGTCAGAGTCTTTAGGGCCTTTAAAAGAGGTTTTTTTAGCATTGTTGATAAAGAGTTGTTTTCTGAATCAGGTGTTAAACTCACGCAAATGTCAGCAGAAAAGTTGATAAGGTTAGCTCATTATTGGCAGGTGCAAAAACAATACAAGAGGCTAAAAGCATCAGCAAAACGCGTTGATTTTGATTCTGATTTTATAGAACAACAGGTAGCACAAGGGAAAGCCCTTTTTTGTGAACTAGAAACCATAACATCTGATCCAAATGGTAGATTTTATTATAAGCCAACGTTAACAGATAGAGTCTTCACACCTCATCTTAGAAAAGCATTAGAATTTTATGCTCTTGATGAACAACATATTATATTTTTTAACAAAGATGATGGGCTATTATTAGGAATGATCGTTTTGTAAGGTCTGTCATTGCATTATCGCGTACTTGCTGATTAGCAATCTCAAGGACAATATCAGGAATGCCATCATTTCTCCTATTATATATTTTCAGAAAATTTTATGTTATCATTGTCGATTGGAAGACACAATTGATTGCGGATATCTCGTAAAAGCGGACACTTTTGTGTCTGTTTATTTCCTGATTTATAAAAGAACAACAACTCTCAAATATTCTATGACGATAATATTAAATAGAGGCGTTTATTGTTACAAGAGGAGGTTGCTATGAAACAAAGAATAAGCATCAATATTTTGATAGCTCTTGTTATTATGCTGGTAATGGTTAGTTGTGGTTCAGGTGCTGATCCTATAGTAGATGATAATGATGAAGATACACCAAGCATGACTGAAGACGAAGCACGAGATCTTATCCTTGCCTCTGATTGTATGTGGTTAGATTCAATAGAGGATGTTGAAGATGCAGATCTTGAATATGAAGAGCCATACTGGACATTAGGGACTAATTATTGCTTGGGAAAATGTCGTGTGGATGCAGAAACTCAAGAAATTGATAATGACACAAATCCTATGTGTACTGGTGCTGATTGATAAAGATTTGCCATAGGTTTTATTTCTATACACACATGCTTTAAATAATTAATGTTTCTTCTCAACTAAATGTATTTCAGCCTGAATGTTTTTGAAGCACCCTATAACCCCTCATTATAAAAAATCCCATGACGAAGGTCCCAGCCCTAATCCTTGAGCCTCCTTTATTATAAATAGATACAATACAATATTATATTCAAATTGGAAAAATAATTGATTTGGTGATAGATAATAATACTAAATAAAAAATATAGGAGTAATTATGTTTAAACTAAAGGTTATTTTTATCACAATAATAATGTTATCTATATCATTCGCGGCAATAGCCCAAGAGAAATCTAATACTGAAATGGGAAAAGAGCTTGTCGAAAAAGCTTGGGTTGATATGAAACAGGGAAATGTTGAGGCTCTAGACAAAATGATGTCTCCAGCTTTTCAGTCAATTCATCAGGATGGTGCCAGAAACAAAAAAGAAGAATTAGCATTAATTTCAAAATTAAATCTTGGTGACTACAAGCTTACGAACTTTAAAGTAAGCTTTGATGGAGCTGTTTTATTGGCTTCTTATTTTGTAACGGTTACTGAAACCATTGATGGCAAGCAACTTGATAAAACGCCAGCTCCCAGACTTTCTGTTTTTGTAAAGAAAGACAACAACTGGCTTTGGATAGCTCATGCAAATTTGAAGCCTCTTAAGAAATAATTGGTAAAGATTATATGCCTTGAACCAAAGGTTCAATAATCTGCGGCTCGTATTCCATGTGGTGTTGAGACAGGGATTGGGATCTTTGTCATGTTTTTTTTACTTCAACCGATGGGCCAAGACCGGAAGCACTACCACGTATTTCTATCACTCCCAACACTCTAGCGAGTTCAAAATACACAGGATATTCTGAACCATAATATCTCATCGCTATAGTAAAAGCCTCCTTTAAAAAAGGCTCAGAAAACTCAAAGGAAGAAGAAGATTGAGGTTTCAAAGCAAAATTTGTATGACGACTCACTTCAAATATTCGTCATGAGATTTTATGAGATTTTTTACCGAAAGCTATTGAGCACCTTATTTTATTGTTTTTTGACTGTTTCATCAGTAAATTATTTCTCAAGGAGAAAAATCATATTTAAAATTAATTCATATAGAAATTTATTTGTTTTGTGCCTTTTTCTTCATAGCTGTAGTGGTGCTATTCAAAACAATAACACAACCACAGCCTCTTTACGCCAATGCGCCATTCCTTCTGGTTATCAAACATGTACAAAAAGCGATTCTGGTGTGTGTACCGAATGGAGTGCTGCTCAGGCCTGTGATGACGGAGAAACTTGTTCTAATGGCATGTGTTCTACCACGTGTACCAATGAATGCAGCGAAGGAGAAAAACAATGCACATTAACTGGTTATCAGGAATGTGGTGAGTTTGATGACGATTTGTGTCTGGAATGGGGAGAAAACAACCTCTGTGAAGTCAATGAATCTTGTTCTTTAGGCGCATGTCATCCCTTGAGCGAATGCAGTGACGAATGCGAAACAAACGCAACGCGATGTACTGTCGCTGAAGATGCCTATCAAACATGTGGTTTATATGATGCTGATACCTGCACAGACTGGGGTGCCATCACGCAATGTAATGATGATGAGATGTGTTCAGCAGGGTCCTGTGGTACAGCCTGCAATTGTCATTACAAAGAAGTTTATTGCGAGGCCTCTGCTCCAGACTCATCAACCAAATGCAGTTGTGATCCTGACTGCTCTGGCTCTGAAGCCTGCTCAAGTGATGGTTATTGTGATCACTGGTGCCCTGCTGGCGAAGATCCTGATTGTGAAGAGTGTGTTTGTAACACAACTCTGTTTTGTGATGCTTTAGAAGATGAAAGCATAGAAACCTGTGACTGTGATCCAGATTGCCATATTCACGGCGAGGCCTGTTCTGCAGATGGCCATTGTGATACTTTTTGTGATCCCGAAGGTGTTAATAATGATTCCGATTGTGATGACTGCGCCCCTTCTTGTCCAGAGAATTATCGCAACTGTTCACCTCAGTGGATTAGGCTGGCATGGTATTATGGAAATGAAATGGAACTCTACGACTCATACGAAAATCCAGATCCAGTAGAAGGAGAGCCCTGGGTTTTGCTTAGCCCGGATCTTGGCATAGAAGTTGGTCCTGGAGGTTCAGCGCGTCAATTCTTTCAATTTCCTACAGACCTTCTAGAATGTGTTACAGACATAAAAATTACTGTCGTGGCCTATGATGATAGTCCTTATAGCTTTCTTGGAGTAGGAGCCAAAGTACGCATTTATAACATGGAAACATATTCCTACGAGTTGCTGTCTGTTCCTGTTGGCGATTCTCTGACATCTTATGTTAACTATGTCAGCAACACCTCTCCATACCTATTTTGTGGAGAGACTTACTGCTTTTTATTGGTTGCAATCACAACAGACGATTGGGACAACACACATTTGAATTATATCGAAGTTCTGGTTGCTGTTTCAGAACCTTGATGCTTTTTTCACACCTTATCACTTAGTATTTTCAAGAACATGCAAGGTTGTTTTGTTTTTTTCTTCTAATAGTGTATTTAGCAAATCATGATAAATAAACAGTCATCAGATTTTGAAAAACAATCTCAAAATCTTATAAAAGAAATTGAAGAAGCTTTTTGTGATGTTTTACTTGAAGATGGTGTTACAATCTCTCAAGCGATGGTTATAGATGATTATGGAACAGTAGAACAGGAAGCAGAGGCTCGGAAGCAAGATACAGAATCTTGTTGGCAAGATATCACTGATCAAAAAATCATCGATTGTTGTAGTGTCTTTTCTTATTTGGATGCCAAAGGGTTTCATTTTTATATCCCAGCTTATCTGAGAACAGCTCTTAGAAATTTCCATGATGATCCAAATGGTATATGTTCATCTTGTGAGTTTTATTTAAGCTCTGAGTCTTCAACAACGTTTACTAAAACGGTTCTAAAAATTAAATTTACAGTTTCTCAGGTAAAAGCGATTATAAGATTCTTGAGCTTTATTATAGCAGTTGATGAATATGCTGAGAAGACAACAATCAAGAGCTCAATAAAAAAATGGGAAAAGAAATTGGAAGGTTGTTAGATCATATATTTTCAGAATGTTACCAAAAAATTATGACAAAGGTGGGGTGTGCTTTTTTTTCCACTGCCTCTTGACGTAAATAACCTTTTGAATTAGCAGGGAAAAGCGAAAGACAGCAGCTGAAATATATAAGCGTCAGCTGCGACGATAAGAATTTAATGTTTGGGTGATTTGCTCAGTTGGTAGAGCAGCTGACTCTTAAACCGTACGGGTAATTTTTCACACCATATCACTTAATAATTTCAATAACATGCAAGGTCATTTTTTTTGAATAGGTTTTATTGACCCGTTGGCGGGTCAGTAAATTGGCCTAGATGGGTCAATGGTGTGTGAGAGGATTGTCAGTCTTTTAAAAATACTTCTTCTAAAAGTGTTATGACTTCATCTTTGGTAATCTTTTCCTGGCAAGCTCCTTTTATGATGTCATCTGTCATTTCTTTGTTTAATTGAGTGATAAATTCTTTAAAGTGTTCACGTACTTGGCCTGTTAACAAGGCTTTATTGTCTTTGTTTAAAAAAGAAACTGTAAGGTTAATAATGTCGCTTCTGTGTTTTTTCCATTTTTTGGAATCTTCTTTTCTTTCTTTTATTTCTAAATAGGCTTTTGCTTTAAACGGAATCAGAGCTAAAGGACTGAGTAAATAAATCCCATCATTTTCAACCGCATTATTTTTTATAAGCTCAAAGTAATCGTCATCTAATAAAATAGCAGATAAAGATATTATCCCTGTGGGAGTCGTCACTGGAATAATATGTTGCTCTTCAAAAAGATTCAAATCTTTGTTAGCTGAGGCAAAGAGTTCTATCATTTCTGGATAATCATTGTGCTTAGGATTTTGAAACCTATAAAACCAAGCATGTTCATCATCCCCTTTTTGAATTTCATAACCACCATCTTTAATGTATTTTTTTAAGTGATTAAGAAAATCATGAGATGGCCTCATCATCAAAACAATATCTAAGTCCTTTGTAGGCCTCACTTTAGGGGCCCCAATCTCTTCAAGCTGCAAATGACTGGCTACACCTCCAACTAAGATGAAATCTTTTGAAAATTGACGAAAATGAATTTTAAAATGTTCCCAGCCTTTAATCATTATCTTCCCAATCTAAATTATATTGTTTTAACAATTCTTGTAATTCTATTTGTACACGTTCATCTGCATGATCTTTTAGCAGTAAATAGGCGTCTAGTGGATTAATGGTGTTTTTTTCAACTAATATGGGCCGGTAATTCCAAACCTCTATTTTGGCTATTGCCTGATCTTCGTGCACAAAATCCCGTTCAGTGTATTTGAGTTTAAACTCTTTTTTATCAATCGCATAAACAGGCATATCATCATCAGCAAGCATGGTTTGTTTGCTTAGAGCTGTAATGTTAGAAAAAGGAAGGCCTTTTATTTTTACATCTGCATAAACAACAAACTTAACAGGAGATAGAACGTTATTTTTAAAATAATCCCATAGTTCATCTCGTTGTTTAAAAATAATATTTTTAGAAACACCTTTTTTTTCTTCAAAACAAAGTTCATGTGTTAATAGTCTTTCAATAGCTCTGCCTGCTGTCATTTGTGTTGTGTTAAAAATCTCAGCAATCTCTAATTTGTTTTTACCAGTGAGATCTTTTTTTATAAGCTCTCTTTCTAGTATTTGAATAGCCAAGCCATTGAGTTCCATTACGTGTGAGCGCATTTGAGTGATTTCTGGCTTGATAACGACATGAAGCATAGGAAGATAAACCTGCTTATCTTCCACAACAAAGTTAATACCATTTTCGATGAGTGTTTGTATTTTGTGATAATGAAGCTCGCGCATAAACCAAACTTGAGGAAGATCTAATTCTTCTTTTAAAAGTTTCCCATGCTTTTTAAATTCACGAGGCCCTAGTTTTTTGTCATTAACTATAATGGCGAGAAAGGCAGTATCATCAATGATTAGCTTTTCAAAACTATACAAGGCATTCAAAAAAAGTGGCAACCTTTCCAGGCGAATTGGTTTTGTAGAAACTTGAAGCTTGGGGAGGTATTTGTAAATTGTCTTCTCTATCATAGTGCTCGGATATATTATAACATGATTTTAAGCATAATAACAATGTTTTGTTACTATGCTTAAAATCATGTTAGCATGTCAAATAAAAACAAATTATGCCTATCATATCAATATGTTGTAGATTTGGCCGTCGGTATCGGCCGAATTGAGAGGTACGGCATTGTATCATGTGCCTGGTACCCATTTCACAATTTAGAAAAAGAAACCTTGATCCGTTAAAAACTTAAGCTGCTCGGGCGGGCTGAGCTGGTTGGGCCTTGATTTCTTTGACTCCCTGACGATGAGCCTTCGTCACTCTGTGATGGCCATCTACCAGGTTAAAATGATCTGGCCTGATTTCCGCCAGGATCACGGGTTTGGCTAAATCAACGGTCTCAAGATGGTCCTCGTCAATAACACAAAAATCTTTATAATCCTCCACCAAGATGGTTTCTGTTGGATACAAGTCTGGGTTGTCGTTAAGGTGCTGCTGCATTTTAGTAACATTAAAAACAAACATCCCATTAGGATACATTTCATCATTGTCATCAACTGGGATTGGGAAAAAATTATTGTCAGCTTTTAGGGCTCGTGGGTGTTTTGATTTTTTCATAGGCATAATATCTCATACTATTTCTTAAGCAACTTTTTCCCCTTGGCTGTTAACCCCAAATAATTCTTGGATGTGACAACCTTTTGTCCCGCTCGTTTTTCAAGATCCTTGCGCGCCCTGCCTGCCACACTGCCACCTTCGCGGGCTGCTTTTTTACTTTGATCAAAGCCCTGCGCATCGCGATTGCGGGTGATTTTGGTGGTGGCGGCTTCGCCCAACATGGAAAACAACAACTCCAAATCTTCCATGTGATCCCGTAGATTCTCGCGCTTTAAACCTTTAAGTGCTTTATATTCAGAAGGAGTTAGCCCAAAGGTGGCCTTTGAAATCTCGGCCGTTAAAATGGCGTATTCACGATCTTCTTTTACCCCGCGATTTTGCCATTCGTCTGTAAGTTCCTCACGAATAGCAATGCTTCGCAGGCGTTTTTCGACCCAAGCAGCCGGATACCCTTTGGCCAGATAGATGGCACGGGCCCGCTTGCTGGCCAGTTCTGGATCTTCGATTTCCTGTATCCTATCGTAACCAACTTTGGCCAGCCAGCGCTTGAATGGCTCTGCCTTGGGGGAGGGGATAGATTGGATAATACGAAAAATACCCTCGGTGTTGGCGCAATCTGTCTCACGCATTTTTTTATCTGGAGCCTTGAGTTTCAACTGTCGACAAAATGTCGACAGTTCAGCACCGTCCTCATTTTGAACCCTGACTTTCATTTTAAACCAATAGTCACGGGGGTTTGTGCTGTCAGTGAGGACCCCAACCACATCAACCACAGAAAACCACCATTCGTTTTCATGAATGGTCTTGCGAATTTGTTTGCCTTTAAAAAGAGCTATTTTTGTTTCATTTTCTTCTTTGTCTGTTTTTTTAGCTTTCATTTTATTTTTTTCACCATCTTCCTAATATGATACATCTGTATCTGATTCGGCTGCGACCGACGATTAAACCACCGGTTCACCGTAGAAAAAGCCACACCAAGCTTTTTGGCCAGAGCTTCTTGGTTGGGCTTTTTTCTGTTCAGCTGCTAAAGTGAATTAATCATTAATCATGGCCCCATCTTCAACCAAAGCAGTATCTAAAACCTCATATATCAATGGCTCTGCGTTTTTAATGCGGTTATTGAGTAATGTCTCTATTTTTTCTGTAGGAAGAGCTCCTATGGGATTGCAAAAGACTAATTTGCCATCATTATTAAAACCCATCCTACCGATAAAAATAAGAGATAGCATTTCTTCAACCAAGCTGGCTATTTTTTGTTTGCCTTGATTTATGTTTGATTCATAAATTGCAGATATTTTGCTAAATGGATCAGAATATTGTTTTACGATAGTTGTTAAAAATCGCCGCAATTCTTCATCTTTGCTGTTAATGAAATGTTGATAAAAATCTTCGTCTACACCAATTTTTTCATCAGAACACTCACAGGCCTCAAGTATAAATTTGGATATGGCTGTATTAGTCATAAAAACTACTCCATAAAAAACAAACAAACTTACCTTTTACTTTGTCGCGGGTCATCGAGCTTCATCCCCAAAAAGGCAGCATTTTTATTAATGAAATCCCTACCCAAATTCCCAACTTTTAGCAATAAGCAGGCTGAGGGTTTTGGAGGGGTGAGGTGTTGGGAAAAGATTCTTTTAACTGTTTGATATAACTGGTTAATTATTGTCTTTTACTGTTGGTTATTGGTTTCCAAAGGGGGGTTGTTTGCCGACGACGTCTTTAATCCACGGAACCTTGGCAAAATCGTCTTTGGGATAGCCTGTTGCCAGGTAAATGTTTGTGAATCCTTGCTCATAGAATTCTTTAGCCAACACTTCGCCCTTAACACCATCACCAAGATTTGAATCAATGTAGAGGGGGGTGGCTTTATTAATGTCATCACTGTCATTCACAAAGTCTTCAGGATCAACATAACACTTAACTGTTTTGCCATGCTGCTTGGCAATTAATCTCCAGGTTGTGTGGACGAGGTAATCGTCGTCGATGAGAATTGCATCTATGGGATCGTGGTCCGCTGTCCGTTGCCCGCTGTCCGTGTTTTTTGTTTTTTCTTTAACGACAACCGATAACCGATCACCATATTGATCGTTGTCCGTTGTCCGTTGTCCGCTATCCGTTTTTTTTGTTTTTTCTTTAACGGAAACCGGAAACCGGTCAACGGAAACCGAAATAGGTACAAACCCTGCCAAATTCTTAGGCAGCAACTTCACTCCAAGTCGTTTGCATTCATTTCGAATATGTTCTTCTTCGTAGTGGCTGGTAACGAGAATGGCATTTTCTTTAATATTTAACTCATCTATAATTTGGAGTCCTGTTTTTTCATTGCCCAGTAGTTCATAATCAAACAGAAACAGTTTTTTGGCTTTTTTTAGCAGAAATTCTTTTTCTCTATAAAAGTTTATAATGCTTTCACAAGATTTGAAG
>JAHJDR010000286.1 GCA_018812345.1 bacterium
ACCCACGATATCAGTCACAATCTCAGCTGTTCCTGTTGAGCGAAAACGTTTTTCCACAACTTCAATTTCTTCTTCTAATTTTAAGGTGTACACAATTTCTAAAAACGGTGCTCCCGTATTGATATCAGTCACAACAACTTGTGATTCAAAATCAAACTTTAGTAAATGCGTAGATCCCTCAGTGAGAATATCTGCATCATCTTCATCTCCAGCTTCTTCACTGCCAAACAACTGGTTTTCTTTATACACATCACTATCAGGATCATCGTCAGCCAATGTTCCCGTGAGTTTTTCAGAAACACTGTAATCAAAACTACTACCAGAATCAGTAATATCTTCTCCTTCATCGAGAATTGTGATTTCAGGTTGCTCCATATCATCATATTCCCAATCTTCCTGCGCATATACAGGAACGCTAAATAATAGAAATAAAAGAAGACTTATGGGTAATATATAACGATTCATAATAATGATCCTATATTATTGTAGCAGATGTCTTCCCTTGTGACAATTGACTGATTAAAAACATTATAGATCCTATCTTCTATAACGCAGACTTAAGAAAAAAAGTTCAAGAAAAATAAGAGGATGCTTGACGAGACCGCAGATGTTATTTAGTTAGTTAACTTGGCTATGTTAAGACAATCACTCAAGAAAAACACCATACTTGTCATGATTTTATTAGGAGTTTTCCTTATAATATCTGTAAATTGTGGTAGTAAATCATACCTACCAGAGGAAGAAGTCGCTGCTGAACCAACGATCATACCTGAAGAAGAACCGGCTTTTGCTCCTGATGGCAGTGATTGTTCTGATGATGACAGTGCCCCTTTTGTTGTCGGGACCTACATCTATACATTAAACAATGGTAATGTTCAGGTGCGTATATTCATGCCTAATTGCAAGTATTGTACAGCCACTTTGGTAACCAATGCGGGCAATGCAAAAAGTGATGGTACATGGTCATCTGAGTTTCTCGATGACAGTGATGACGCCAACATACATATCTATGCGGGCATAGAATATGAACTGGCACCAAATCAACTGAGCCTCACAGCGCTCGATTTCAATCAAGTGTTTGCACGCGACCAGGAACCCACGCATACCTGTGATGCAACACTTGTAGACTAAAGTTTTTTAACTAAGGAGAGAATCATGAAAATCAAATACATTTGTTTATTGCTTACCTTCACATTGCTATGTCTCTTTACCGTTACAGTATATGCAGGCGAAGATGATTGGTATGTTGAAACAGTTGAATCAAAAAGCACACCAGAAGGCGGCATTCATGGTTCTGTAGATATGAACTACACAATGGACACCCGTGACATGAACCGTTTCACACTGAATACCCTGCTCTTCCTTCCTTATGGTTTCAGCTACTCCAATTTTTTTCACCTCAACTCACAAATGGCAGTAGGCGGTGGCAACTTTGATGTAAATGATCTCTATCACGAACAAAATTTATGGTGGGCTCCCTATAAACCGATCCCCCTTGATGTCGCCACACAACTACAACTCATTTCTGGCGTAAATAACGATCAGGTTCGTTTTGGTTTACGGTGGCGAATTTCAGACACTCCTTGGATAAAAGTTCTGTGTGACAAAGTTCATCTTTTTGCTAGCGTTCAGTATCATCCTTTACAAACAGACTTCAACAGCTCTCCTGGTTGGGGCCAATCTTTAGAATACATCTACCGCATGCAAATCATGCCTCAAATGTTCAATGACCGTCTCTACATCGGTGGCTTTGTGGATCATAACCTTGATTTTGGTGGGCCTGCTGCAGGAAACAACCACAACATTGTAGCTGAAACACAAGTGGGCTTCCGTGTCTATGGCAACCTCAATGCTATTGTAGAATATCGTTACAGTGATTACGATGTAAAGCGCCAAGGCGTGGCCTTTGGTGCTGAGTATGTTGTGAATTTTTAACAAAAAGGCGACTTTTGAATTCGCCTTTACTGATGTGACACACCTACTAGTCCCACATTACGCCAACACTATCAGACCACCTGGAACCCACCTCTTCATCTGGTGGTGTTACAAAGCCCTCTGAAGATAGCTGTGGGTCGTAATAAGCCTCTAACCCACGGAGAAATTTATTATATTCAGGAGTTCCTTCAGGCACTTTGATATCAAGAGCCCAATCTCCAAATAACGGATTTTGGGAAAAAGACGTGCAATGATATATATAATGCTCACCTTCTCGTTCAAAATACACAGTCGCATGATTACCCAGACCAGGATCTAACATTCTAATCCGATGTGTTGTATAATTAAAGTCATCACCTAATAGTGCTGCATGTCGACAAAAGCTGCTCTCATAATGAATCATAAGATCAATTTTTTCTTTAGAGTGGGATAAATCGTGTCTCTCCAAATAAAAAAGCCGGGTTACTCTAAAGTGACCCGGCTTGGAAACAAAATATATAAGAGAATTTTTAGTCAGCTCTGCGTCTTAACAAACCAAATACAAGAAGAGGTAATAAGAAAAGCAATCCTAAAGGACCTGCTGTATGCATAGCAACTGCAGTGAGACTTAATGAACAACTATTGCCACTTCCTTTAAAGTAAAATCCATCACCAGGAAATGCAGGAGCTTCCTGAGGATCTGGTGCAATTTCAGGTTCTGGATCTGGATCTGCTTCTGGTTCTGGATCAGCCACAGGATCTTCATCGGGGAAAAGATTGTCATTACCTTCACCTTCACCTTCTC
>JAHJDR010000287.1 GCA_018812345.1 bacterium
GACTGTTATTTTGCCTGTAGCGATCCTTGTTTTTATTTTTAAATGGCTTTTTAAGGTTATCACTAACATCATCCAACCCTTTACAAATATCATTATTGAGCGCGCAGACCTCCAGGAAATATTTGCCGATGTGATCGTTCTGCTTATTATCCTGGTTGCCTGTTTCATTATCGGCATGATTGTGAAGACCCGAATAGGTCGTTTTGTTCATATAAGTCTTGAGGATAATCTCTTAAGCATTGCTCCTGGCTATAAAATGATTAAAGAAACCATCATGCAGTTTTTGGGAAAATCAAAGCCCCCCTTCTCTGATGTTGCCATTATACAACCCTTTGGCAATAACACAAAATGCACAGGGTTTATTACAGACACTCATGAGAATGGCTACTATAGTGTGTTTGTGCCTACAGCCCCCAATCCTACATCAGGATTTATCTATCATCTTGAAGAAAAATATGTTCAGATTATTGATGTTCCTATTGAACAGGCTATGCGATCGATTTTAGGTTGTGGAGCAGGATCTGAGAGCTTGATGAAGGAAAACTAAAAAGTCTTAGAACTCATCAAGAATCTGTAGAGCGCCTGCGGGAACACCTTGGGGAACAGGTATTCCAAAAATAGCTGCGAACACGGCACCACCAGAAGTTTCACCACTATGAAGAGGATTTTCTGTTTCTGCTTTAATCGTATTTTTTATTTCCGCCTTTAAATCAGGATCAGCTTCAAATATCTTCTGCAACAGTTTTTCTCCATATTCACCACCAGCATGATAGAGATAAAAAATAACTGAAGATAATATATCCCCATCCCAGTTATCATCACCAATTAGTGCAATGGCATCTCTAAAAATAGCAGCCACTTCATCAAACGGTTTTCCTTCTGCTCCTTTTAATGCTTTTAAAATACTTTCCACACCAGCATACCAATTGCCACCCGTTATGCCATCAAATAAATTAAGATCAATGATATCTTTTGAATAACCATCCTCAGCTAATGCTGATAGCGCGGCGCTAAGGGCATCAGCATAGTTGTGACCCAGCTTAGGTGTCTCATCAAACTCTGTCTTTAATTCAAAGTAATTTAGAATTTCATCCACAGCCCCGGCATCACCAGTCCAACCCACTTCAAGTATGAGTTCCTTATAGGCTTCCACTGCTGCCTTGGTGGTTTCTTCATTTTGCCAATACTCATTATGAATGGCAATTTGGCCATTATCATTATCAATATAGAAAATACCACCAACATTAGCTAACGTACCGGTATCACTTGAACTCACACCTGTTGTGAGACTTAGTATCTCCGCACCACCAAACTTGCCAACACCACCGGTTTGTGTTTCTAATACAAGGCACGCCAGCATTTCATATTTTGTTAAACTCTCATCTTCCAAAAAGATTTCTTCAATGAGTGTGGGAATCGTTTCACCGAGCATGCCTTGAAAATAATTTTGTCCTGCTTCCTTCACCATAGTCATGACAAATGCTACCAGGGCATCTGATTTCAGTTGGGGATCTGTTATTTCTTCCAGCACATCCAAATAGTTTGCCATGGCTTCTGCAACAGAATTATTGTTGGCTTCGGGATCATTGAGATGACCAAACATGATTTCTAAACCCTTTTCCACATAAGGAAGAGCACTTTCAGAATTTGTCGCGTAATCAGCTGTTACGGCTGCCGCACCCTCTTTGATCTCATCATAACGATCGATAAAAGAAAGTTTATCTTCAGCAGTGCGATCAAGACCTTGTTCATACAGAGAGTAAATGTCTTCATTCACAAACATTTGTTGTTTAACTTCTTTCGGAAGATGGTTGTAAACAGAACTGGGCAGGGCTGATTCCAAGCCAAACTCAAAATACACGTTCACGTTATTCATGATCCCAGAAATATCCAAAGTCACAGTTTTGCTCGTTCGCGAATTATACACTTCAACACTCAGCACGCCATCAGCATAGGTCATACCTTGAACAGTGTCTTCTGGTTCTAAATACACAAATATACCTTGGTCACTACCATCCACACGGTTATCAGCTTGGTTAGCTAAGTACGCATCATAATCATGGTAGGTGACAATACCCTCGCCAGTAAGATCTTCGCCATCATAACCATCTGTACTGGCAGCCACCTTGCCACCAGTTGCTTGAATATCAACAACATCCCCATCGTCATAATCAACTGTTGGGGTAAATTTTATATCAGCATCTGTGCGTATATGGTACCTACCATAATCATTAACCACATCCTGAATAGCAACATACAACGTGCTATCGAGCTCATCAATAAGCGCTTCTATATCATCAATTTCTTCTTCATAACGATCTTTTTTCACTTCATAGAGATCACCATCAAGATCGCGATCCAAACCTTCTTCATCTTCTTCCACACCTGAAATCATTTCCTCGTAATCAGACTTAAGAGCTTCAATCGAATCATATACGTCAGACAGGAGTTGACTCGCCTCTGCCTCCCCAGCAATTTTACTCAGTTCTGGTTCAAGATATTCATATAAGGTCCCATCCTCAGCCTTGGCCAAAAGGTCATCAACATTATACGTAGAATCACCGATCTTTATTTGACTTGTTGTGCTCATACTTCTCCAATAAAATTACCTTGGAAACATCACTCTAACTATTATTTTAAGCAATTTTGGTGCCAATGAGAAGGGTTAATATTAATACTGATTATGGGGATTTATGTGTATGAAATCTTTATTAAATTAAGCTTTGTTTGCTTAGCTGTATTTTGGGCTGCTATGATTTATTAAGTAAACAGCTCCTCAATAGTCCGTTTTTCTGGGGTATTGCCTCTATGAGGATTGCGTCATACCTCATTCAAAATACTGTTGGCACCTTTCTTTGTTCTGGCACCAAGAGCAATTCCTGTAGCAATTGTTGCAGCGGCTCCTGGAATACCAAGAGTTGCTA
>JAHJDR010000288.1 GCA_018812345.1 bacterium
AGCATGATTCATATGCAAACAGGAGATCTTGAAAAAGCCAAAGAATACCTTCAAACAGGTTTTGACTTAGATCCTACAAATGTTATCACACATTATTATTTGGCTTTTATCTTTTTCTTAACAAGTGACAAACAGCAATCACGACACTACATTGATATGGGTCTAGCGATCAGACCCAATCACCCTGAACTCCTTGATTTAAAGGCTCAACTCCTCATGAGCGAAGGACATTTACAAGAAGCCACTAAAATCTACGAGGAAATCTATACACCTGAAAATCCTAACATACAAATGGCCTTTGGTTATGCCTACTGTTTAATGCTACAAGGTAGAATTGAAGAGGCCAAAGACATCTATCTTGGTTTGATTGAACGACAGCCTGGCAATTATTTTATCAGACAACAATATGGCATGTTTCTTTTATCATCCACAAGTCTATATGATGAAGCGCGTGCACAATTTGATTTTGTACTGGATCGAAATCCTAATGAAGCATCAACTCTTTTAAGCGTGGCCCAATTAGAAATGTATAATGGCAACTTAGAAACAGCTTTGGACATTGCTACGCAAGCCCTGGCTCTCAATAATGAGTTTTCCTACACACACTTCGTCCTCGCGCAAATTTATCAAAAAACAGGCGATAACACGCAAGCTGAAGAGCATTTCAGATCAGCCCTTGATTACTCTCCTAACGAAGCCACAATCCTGTCTGGATATGCCTTTTACCTTCATAGAGCTGGCCAGCATGATGCTGCCTCCATACACTTTGATCAGGCTAAAACCTCAAACCCTGAAGACCCTTGGCTTCTTTCTTCTTTTGCCTTTTCAAAACTACAAGAAGGACGTTTCTTTGAAACTCAAATATCCTTAGAAGCCTTAAGCAGTATTAACCCAATTGATATTCAGGGAATAATTACTCAAGTAGAGCTAGCAGTCTATCGACATGATTTTGAAACAGCAAACCGGCTTATAGAACAAGCTAAGTCATTACAACCAAACAATCCCACGGTTAATCTCACAGAAGCCTTTGTTTCTTATTCTGAAGATAATATAGGTAATGCCATTGCCCTATTAAAAGGAATAGAAGAAAATAGACCTAATCAATCTGAAGCTATATCACTCCATGCTCTTTGTCTCATTAAACAAGAAGCGTATACAGACGCTATTGTAAAAGCAGAACAAGCCTTGGCTGTGAATCCTAATTTAGACAAAGCTCATAGTGCTTTATTTATAGCCTACACTCTCAGTGGGCAAAAAGAAAAAGCCAGTGAACACTTAGAAGCTCTCATGCAAATTAATCCTCATTACCAAACACATCTCTTAGATCTTGCTGCAATGTACACAGACCTGGGCAAAATATCTAAGGCGATTAGAATATATAAAGATCTCATCAAAAATCGTCCTGAAGATGTTCGTGCCTATATGGGCTTAGCAACAATCTATGAAAACAAGGGTAACACGAAAAAAGGCATGCCCCTTTATGAACAAATTCTGGCTCTTGACCCTGAAAACACACACGCATTCAGATTTTTACAATCAATCCATTGATTTTTAGACACTTCCCATAATAGTTCACAACCTACATTAATTAACGTGAATAAGGTAACCAATGGAAAAACAAACCTGCAGCATCTGTGGAAAAAAATCAAAAAAACACTGTGGCCTATGTAAGGCTTTCACCTGTAAAAAATGCGCCCATGATATTGGCAAAGAGTTTTTTTCTTTTTGGGATCCTATCCCAGAAGACCTTACCCATGGTTATTATTGCAACACTTGTTTCGTAAATAAAGTTTCTCCCGATTATAACACCTACTGCGAGATTCTCAATCGCGCCAAAGAAATGGATGTCTATTTTAAAAAGAAACATAGCAAAGAAGTGCGTTTATTTAAAAAAGCCTCTTCCATAATTACAGTAACTGATTGGCCTGATTATGATGACATGATTCTTCACATGGCTTTTTTAGCAGCTAAAGATAACTACAATACAATTATTAATGTTGAAACAAGCTCTCGCAAAATCCATGATGGTTCTTACAAAATAATTTTATGGAGCGGCACAGCTATTCCCGCCAATAAGAATATAAGCTTCTTATAATCCATTAAAACGATTCATAACTAACTTGTATATCCGTTTTTTCTGTATAACAGGTAGCCGATTGTGTGATCATGGTTGTGGTTATATCATAACGTCTTTTTTGAGAGGCTAGTTCTAAGAGGGGATTTTGACACTATTCAATGACTGTAG
>JAHJDR010000289.1 GCA_018812345.1 bacterium
AAATGCTAACAGCTTCAGCGCCATAGGAGCCGCCTACATCAAGAATTGTTATGGGATCATCTCCAGGTTGCCACTGGGTTGCTTTGTATTTTGTTAAAGAATAAATCCAATCAATTTGTCTGGGGTTTCTAAAAATTGCTGTTTGCGTGATATGAGAAACCTGTTGGATATCGAAAGATGCCCCCACTCTTAACGATGATACCTTAGATAGTATGCGCGTAGCCATGCTGCTGATTTCTGGATTTGTATTTTGTGTTAGTTCTTCTAAAGGTTTAACAAGATCCAAGTTGTATTGTGCTCCTAAAACAGACAGGGCGGCAACGCGAACCAATGTTGGCGCTTTTTCATTTCTTGCTTGGGATAAAGCGGCCTGGATTATTTCCTCTCTTCTCTCAAATGGTGTTGTTGACATGATGCTAGTCAAAACGGCAAAGGCTATGGCTTGTTCTTGTACATTTTCTGATCTGGATTTTTGCATAAGCTGAGAAACAAGGTCGTTATGATCTGGCAGAAACAAGAAGGCCTCAATAACTAGGTTTTGTTCCATAAAACTGACGTGCCCAAGTCGGTCAAGCAGCCATGTTGTAATTTCTGGGTCTCCAAAAAGACTCAGAATTTTATAATATTTATCTGTAACATCTAAAGACATTTGCGTGGATTCTATTTCTGCCATTAGGATTTCAGCGCCTTCTTCCATTTCAGCCAAACAACGTAAGGCTTCAGCTTTAGTATGTGCATTGTCAGTCTCATCTATAAGGGTATATAAATAATCTTTATCATCACAGTAGGATTGAATGTCTGGCAGATATTTTTGTTCGTGTTCATATCTTTGATACATGGCTGTTGCGGCAAGGACCATGCGTTCATAATAGCTATCAATATAATGTGAATAATCCATGCCCTGAAAATGTTCCTGGATTTGGTCAGGTGTATCTTTAAACCAGAGCCCGTGTTCAAGAAAGGGCCAGAGTTCTTCAATATAACTGATAAGAATGCTGAGATCAAAATTAGGTAGTTTGGATATTTCATTAATGAGTTGAAAAAACTCTTGTGCTTCAGGCCTGTCAGATACAAAAATAGCATGCATTTTTGAATTGCGATTGATAATATCAATCATTAAAGATTGTATGATACGGCTTTCAATGACACTTGTTACAGAAAGCAACAATGCGACACTGTCATCAGAGGCTGGTGTTTTGAGGACATCTTTGAGTGCTGTTGCGATATGACTTTGTTCATAAAGAGGGGCAGCAGGACCGTTATCATTACAACCGCCAAAAAGAACAATACGTCTGGGGCCTGCTTGGGCATCGAGGAGTTCCTCTACAGTTTTAGCTTCTTCAGAAATGAGCGTATAATTTCCATCACTCCAAGAGGCCACGCTGAATAAAAAGTTAAGATCATTTTCACAGTTTTCATCTGCCGCTCGTTCGAGCACACGATCAACAATGGGCTGTGCTTTTGCATCGATGGATAAATAAGTCATAGTTGCTATCCTTTTATATGTTAGTCCCTATAGAGTGTAGATTATATCGGAAGAGTGCTGTAGAAGTTGCTAAGAAATAATGGTAATGATAACAACAAGATAGGGGTGGTTGTTAGCAGGGTTTTTTCCTGCTTTGTTACAAAGGCTACTGGTTACTATTGGCAGAGTAAAAAAACACGAAACCTTTAAAAAAATATAGCGATAGTCGTGTATATGATTTGCTGATCAAATCATATGGGTGCTTATGGTATGACACTTATTTCGCCAACAGCCTATCTTCCCCCCATGTCATGTACAAATTTAATTGGTTCAGACGGACTAAAGAGCTGGGACTTATTAGCTGTGGAAAGCCCTTTTGAATATACTGGGTATCCATGGTTAGAACGTCAGAGCTTGGCCAAAGAACATGCTGAACAGAGAGAACAATCAGCAAGATGTCTTGTGTCCTTGGCTCACAGATCTCTTTTAACAGAAAGGCACTTAAGAGCCTTTACAGAAATAGACAGAGAGCCTGGGCATGGTGATGAACGTATTACTTCTTTATTAGGTTTTTCACTGAAATACTTTACAAGACCATGGGAGAAGTGGTTGTCTTGGCGTGAACAGCTTTCTATTATGTTTGAAAATACTGAGTGTCCTGTTGTTTTATTTAGTGGTGGACTTCTTCGTTATTCAAAGTGTGATTACACACATTCATTAGAATTTTCTGATGGCATAGACGCCATAGATTTGGAAAATGAGAAGAATGATCACACGAAAACGCATGCTGTATTATCTGGCTGTGTGGGTGATCGTGCTGGATTTGTATTTGAGCATTTGGCAGGAGAAGCTAAACGGCCAATCATTCTTATAGACCCGCAATCCGCCATGAGAGATATTCAGTCAGGGAGAGGGCAACTTGATTTACAAGCCTATTATCAAGTTATGGCTACTTATCCCGTGAAAACAAGAAGTCGTGTTTTTAGGTCTGTACTGGCTGTAAAAATTCCGCGTGCTTCTTAGCTTAAAGATATTAAAAGTCCCAAGCACCAGGCATGTAATCATACCCATCGTCTTGGTGAGGTAGTAGCGCATCACAGTCACCACGTTCGTAAACAGCGACACTTTCAGCAATGGTGGCTTTGGCACTATCAATACTATCCATAATAGCTGTAAGCGCGGTTTGTATTTCTGGATTAACTTCATCTGAGCTTAAGTAACAATTAAGGCTTGCGACAAAAACATCAACAGCAGCTTCTGGTTTGCAAAAACTCCACGCCCTCATGTCATAAGGGTATTTGGTTGATGTGTTAGGAACCAGACCATGCATGGACCAGGTTTGTGTATGGCTATCATAGGCAAAGGTGAGCATGCCTTCGCTAAATAAAGGATTTCTGACTTCACTGGAAAAAGCCATATTGACTTGATAACCAGATTCTGTAGCGCCAGCATCAAGTTCAAAAGTATCATCAACACAAAGCAAAGGTTCTTGATCACAAACAAGTATCATGTGGCTTTCATTGTGACCATTGGCGCGGCCGCCACTAAAATGCTTAGGTTTAAAATTAATTTTGTCAAAAGAGGCAAAGAGTTGCTCGGGCAATTCGCCAAGACCAGCGACGTTAACAGTTGGTGAAGTCATTAGTAGCTCCTAAATTAAAAAGTTACATCATGATCTTGTGATCAACAAAACCACAAAACCAGCTCTTTTAAACTTCACCCAAAATGCTCAGAGAATCTGAGATACGTGTCCTATAGTGTTTTGAACCCTCATTCAATGACTTAAGTCACTTTCATCATCGAATAAACAATGAAAAAGTTGCCTGTTTGCTGAAGAAAGTGGGCACAAATGTGTCCAGTTTCAAAAAGGCTTGCCCCTCATTATTAATAAGCGTAAAACCAAGGCATGAAAAAATGGTTACTTACCATTATCATTGGTTTTTTCTTGTTTGTCGTGACAACTTTAATTCTTTTTTATCTCAATGAACATTTTGTTGGCCAGGTGGCTGTGTGGGAGTTGCAAGCACATAAG
>JAHJDR010000290.1 GCA_018812345.1 bacterium
AACCTTTTGTGGCAATTAACTGTGGTGCCATTCCTGCAAATCTCATGGAAAGCGAACTCTTTGGCCATAAAGCAGGAAGTTTTACAGGCGCTAACAAAGATAAACGTGGGCTCTTTGAAGAGGCCAGTGGCGGCACCATTCTGCTTGATGAAATTGGTGAGCTTGATCCACTACTGCAAGTGAAACTCTTACGTGTATTGCAAGAAGGTGAAGTGCAACGCATTGGTGACACCAAAACCATAAAAGTTGATTCGCGCGTACTGTGCGCCTCGCACAAAGATTTAGGTGCGTTGGTCAAACAAGGTAATTTTAGAGAAGATTTGTATTACCGACTGTGCCAAATGAAAATTGACATATCACCACTCAAAGACCGTCTTGAAGACATTCCTTTGCTGGCTAAACACTTTGTGCAAAAATACAGAGATCAAAACAACATAAAAGAAAACATTGAGATTCCTCCCATATTCATGAAAGCACTTCTTGAATATGAGTGGCCTGGCAACATTCGTGAACTGGAAAACCTGATCTCTGTTGCCTGTGCACTTAAAGAAGGCACGGTATTGGCGCTGGAAAACATTCCACCCAATTATGGTATAAAACAATTTGCTGAGCGTTCTTTTGCCAACATTAGCGTGAATTTAAGTGCTATGAGCATGAACTTATCGCAGCATATTGGAACGCCAGTGGATGACAATAATCTTTTTGACGCTAAAAAAACATGGCAACAATATGAAGCCATGATCATAACAAAATGTTATGAGTTTTGTGAGAAGAAAAAAATGCAAACAGCTGAAAAGCTGGGCGTGTCTCATTCCACAATTTATAAAAAAATTAGTGATCTGAATTTAGATGATTCTTCAAATCCACTCTATGCTGAAGAATTTGTTTATGATGGTCAGAGCACCATGAAGGAATACATTGTCATGGTTTTCAAAGCTGCCCTGCAACAGCATGACAATCACCCCTACGCCGCCATCCGACAACTAGGCGTGTCGCAAGGCTACTTTTATAAAATTATGAAAGAGTTTAAGGCGGAAGATCCGGAAGTCGCTAGGGAATAGCGTCCAGCGCCTGCCCCGTTTTACGGGGTCGCTAGCGGGGGGATGGGGGAATCGTGCTGTCGAGCTATCGAGCTATCGGGACAGTCGAGACAGTCGAGACAATCGAGACAATCGAGTATTTGGACCCATGTTACCTATGTATCCGGATCAAAGTGTTACCTATGTTTCGGGTTGCACAGAAAATAATACAATCTAAAATCTTAAATCGTTAATCGATATTCAATATTCAAAGTCCCATAGAAATTGTGCAACCCGAAAGAGCCCAAGCCCTAAGCCTTGAGCCTTGCGCCTTATTCTACCCTAGCACCCAGGCACACCGGCACCAAGTTCCCCCAAGACCCTTCGAACCATCGACCCGTAGACCCCTCGATCCCATCTCTTATAAAAAACAATTTACACCCACCAAATGAGCCGTTATAATAGTAGGTAACTATGAAGATTGAAATTTTTCAAAAGCCTGAAAAACAGTCGCAAATGCTAAAATTCCTGCAATTTGGCACAGTTATGGTGTTCATTGATTCGCGTCATCCTGAGGTTGTTGTGCCAGATTACCTGGTAGGCGATTTTCAGCTCCGCTTAAATTTTGATTATGCCTTTGAAATTGAAGATTTTCGTGTGCTGCCCGATCGCCTTGAAGGCTCTCTCAGTTTTAATAATCGCGATTTTTTCTGTGTTATTCCCTATAGTTCCATCTATTTACTGGTCAATCATGGCATCCAACACGGTGCCTTATTTGTCGAATCAGTTCCTTTAGAAATGATGGATTATTTCACACAAGCCACCACACAACACGCTGTTGAAGAAGCCAAACAAGCAGCTCCTGTTAGGGCTGTCGAAGGGGCTCCCAGTCCTGCTAAAACAACTGTGGCTCAAAAAGCAGAAGAACCTGAAAAACCTCAGAAAAAAACACCCCCAAAAAAATGTCATCTCAGACTCGTAAAATAGTGATTGATTATTGAAAAGCTGGCTCGCCCGCAGTAAACACATTTCCATGCTCCCGTTGAGATCTGTAGAAAATAAAACAATATACACCATTTCTGAAATGATGGGACAGGTGAATTCTGTTCTGGATAAGAATTACGCTTCAATTTGGCTTAAAGGGGAGGTCTCAAATTTTAACGCGTATTCATCCGGACATTTTTATTTCACTCTTAAAGATGACAAAGCTCAAATTTCTGCTGTTATGTTTAAGGGCTATAACCGCAATCTGAAGTTTCAAATTGAAAATGGACAAAGCTTAGTGATTCACGGACACTTAGCTATTTATCAAGCGCAGGGCAGGTTTCAAGTTATAGTGAATCATGCTGAGCCTGATGGCATAGGTGCTTTGCAACTGGCCTATGAGCAGCTCAAAGAAAAACTCCAAGCTGAAGGGCTCTTTGATGCGGCCACAAAACAACAACTTCCTTTTTTACCCCAAAAAATTGGTGTGGTCACATCGCAACATGGGGCAGCCGTTCAAGATATTTTGGCCATTACCAAACGCCGCTTTCCCAATCGTGATATTTTAATTTATCCTGTTAAGGTTCAGGGAGAGGGATCTGCTCAAGAAATTACCACAGCCATTAATTATTTTGCCCAAAAGAAAAATGTAGATGTTATCATTGTGGGCCGTGGTGGGGGGTCGTTGGAAGATTTATGGTCTTTTAATGAAGAAATTGTGGCGCGTGCTATTTTTAACTGCCCTATTCCCATTATTTCTGCTGTGGGACATGAAACAGATTTTACAATTGCTGATTTTGTGGCTGACGTGCGTGCCCCAACACCGTCAGCAGCAGCAGAACTATGTGTGCCAGTAAAAGATGAGCTTTTGGCCACCATTAGTGACCATAGAAAATCACTGATTTCACTCATAACTGATTATATTCAATCGCGATTGAAAAACATTAAACTTTTAACAAAAACAATCCCCACACCCAAAGCTATTTTAGAACAATACCGCTTGCGCCTATCTGAAAACACGGAACGACTGGTGCAAGCCATGAAAAATTATTTACTGGTTAATAAACATAATGTAGAAAAGCTAAACATGACCCTCAGCCTACTCTCTCCAAAAAATGTTTTGAAACGAGGCTATATAATGGGAAAAAATGCAGATGGCACTATCATCACACGTAAGAAAATGGTAAAGACTGGGGAGAAAATGACGTTGGAATTTTATGATGGAGAGCTGGAGACAACGATCGAACAGGAAACGCGCTAGCGTCTAGCGTCTAGCGTCTAGCGTAGTATTGGTTTACTACACGCTAGACGATAGACGACAGACGATAGACGCAAGGATATGACAAATACTACAAAGAAAAAACAAACATTCGAACAAGCACTTAACGAACTAGAAACCATAGTTGAAAAACTTGAAGCCAGTGAGCTTAGTTTAGACAAATCACTTGATCAGTTTGAAAAAGGTATGAACCTTGCCAAACACTGTGAAGAAGAACTAAATAAAGCGGCTGGACGGGTGGAGACTGTGGTGGATGGGAATTCAAAATAAATAGACGTGCTATCGTCTAGCGTGGATTTGACCACTACACTATAGACGCTAGACGATAGACGACAGACGCCAATTATGTTTAACTTAAAAGATTACTTAAAACAAAAACAATCCCTAATAAACGATTCTCTCAAAGAAACCTGGGTTACATCTGAAAATATTGAACCAAAAATTCTCTTCGAAGCTATGAACTATAGTTTATCGGCTCCAGGCAAACGCATTCGTCCTGTTCTTATTTTTGCCTGCGCTGATGTGCTGGACATACCTGAAACCGATGTGATGCCCATGGCTGCTGCTTTGGAAATGATTCATGTGTTTTCACTCATTCACGATGATTTACCTGCCATGGATGACGATGATTTGCGTCGCGGTCAACCCACCAACCATAAAGTTTATGGTGAGGCTGTGGCGATTCTAGCAGGCGATGCCCTGCTCGCTCATGCGTTTTCTGTTCTGACAAAACTTGATCAAAATAA
>JAHJDR010000291.1 GCA_018812345.1 bacterium
AAAGATTTTCCAACTTGGATGTCTCAGGATAAGGCATTAAAAGAAGCCAATAAACATAATAAAACAATAAATAAAAATTATTCTTTAAAAGAATATTTAAGCATGGCTAAAAGAGATTACATTCTGAAATGCGTAGAAGATTTTGGTGGTAATATTTTTAAAACAGCTCAGGCGCTAAGAATTGCCCGGTCAACAATTTACAGAGCTTTAAAAGGACAAGAGACATAAATAATTAGTTGTTATCTGTTTCAATAACCGAACCAACTCCTAAACCTAGTAAACCAAACACAATGGCGGATACCGGAACCATACCCCAGAAAAATGTTTGAAAAGTGCGACAATCTCCGGGATCGCCAGCAGTACTACAGTTTTTTGCTTGCTGAGAAATTGCTGGAATTAAGGCTATAACAGTACCCGCTCCTGCGCCAATACCAGCTCCCCAAAGCCTATTTTTTGATTTCTTTTTATTTTGTTGCTGCTCATAATATGAATTGTTCTCTTTGGGATAAACAGAGGCTTTTTTATTGGCGCAGGCTGTTGTGAGAGGAACTAAGGTTATAGTGACAATCAAGCTTGTGATTCTTATGAATAAAGATTTCCTTAACATAATTTACTTCTATTAAAAGTCATTTCCCGAAGTCTATAACTATTTATTAATCTGAACTTCTAAAACCCCTTCAAACTGAATTGTGACAGAGTCACCTTCTACTGTGATAAGTTGTAAGGTTCCTGCTGCGGCACTACCTTCTGTTGTGGGAACAGTGGTAAACTTAATTTTCACAGTCTGCACTTCAATAACTTCTTCATCAAAATGAGTGTTTTCTGTTTCATAACTTAAGTTAGCCCAGGCATCATCATCCGTAAATTCATATTCAACATTGGGTTCTACCTTCTGATACCCAGGAATGCTACCCTGTGAAAAGATTTCCTGATAGTGCCCTGAATCAATCAACGCTTGAGTAAGAGGTCTCCAGGCACTAACACCAAGCCCATCATCCCCCTCATCATAAACACCATTAGCCGTACTTGCTTTTTCCGAAAGTATGACGACACAGTATACAATGTCTTCTGATAAGTTTATGGTATCACCTTTGAGATTGCCTGTAATAGTGGCTGATGACAGAGTTTCTTCCCACTCATTCTCACCGTTATCAACCTCATCATCTGTTAGACCTGTTTCATCATCATCATCATCATCATCATAGTCATCATCTGCAGGAGGATCACTGTTTTCGCTAGATCCTGAGCCCTCGTCATTGGGATCATCAGGTAAGTTCGTTTGAGCCACACTACATGATATAAGAACACAAGCTAAATACAGCAGGACAAAAACTGCGGCAAAGGTTCTTGGAGTGATTTTGGTTTTCATAATGATATCCTTCTTTTCTTACTAAACTTTGCTCTCAAACTATCGAGCTTTGAGCCAAAGTCTCTGAGATTTTCTTTAATCGTATCCCATTTTCTATTAAAATATCCCATCACACCATCTGTTTCCATTTCCCAATCATTCTCAAAAACAAAATACGATCCATTGCTCACGAGCACATCCCAAGAGGCATTTTGCCAGGAAATATTGCTCTCATTAATTGTGTATCCAACTAAATCAATGCGTCCGTCACCACTTAGATCACCAATAGCAATCTGATTTGTGTCTGTTGGGAAGCTGTTGCCCAGAGTTCCTCTGTCTTGAAACGAATCACCAAGTGAGGTGGCAACTTCAAAACTGCCATTGTCATGATACACAATGAAATCATCCTGACCATTGCCATCAAAATCACCGACAAAGTATTGTGAGCTGTCTGTGCCAAAGGATACAAGCCATGTTGTGGGTGTGCTAAAAGCATTACTTGTTGATAAAGCGACTTGGATTTCTCCTGTCTCAGGATAGAAGCCTAAAAGATCATCAGCTCCATCCCCATCAAAGTCAGCACTCAAAACTTCTGCATCTTCAAAAGTTGTTGGGAGCCATGTGACATTATTGGAAAATGATGATCCAGAAGACAGAGCAACACTCCAATT
>JAHJDR010000292.1 GCA_018812345.1 bacterium
AATAGCTTCTGAATTATCCCATATAGGAGGCTCAGCAATGCGTGTGTCACCAGAAGCATCAACAATGTTTATCATGGGGCCTGCAGCGAATACAGGTAGAGAAACACAAAGAAATGCGATAATTAAGATAAATCGACCAAAGGACATAAGTACTAATATTATAATATTTATAGAGGCAAACAGGAAGGAGTTTGTTGATTGTCTAGTTATTTCAACAGGTTATGTTTTTCGTGCTATCGTCTAGCGTCTAGCGTCTAGCGTTAAACAAATGCCAGAAACGCTAGACGATAGACGATAGACGATAGACTAAGATTGGCATTCTTCTACAAATGCCATGATTACTTTTTGCACATCTTCAGAAATGTCTTTGTACTGACACTTAATTTCATAGCCAATCTCTGCTTTTTCACTGCGAATGACTTCAACAACAACCGTCACATAAGAAAAGGGGTAAAGAGGAAAATACAGTGATAACAACAAAAGTTGTTCTGAATGATAGGCCACATCTGAAGGAAAAGCTATTCCTGAACCACTAATGTTAACTGTGAGCTTATTAAACAAACGCTCTGTTCTTCGAAAGGGGTCTTTATCACAATACTGTTTCAGCATAGCCATGAGTTGCTGCATTTGCAAAAAATATTCTTTACCCTCAGGCGCTTCTTTTTTCACGCGTTCATAAAAAGCATCAATTGATAACCCAACAAAGTCACTTTCCTTTTCAAGAAAAGGAGACACCTCAACGCCTGTGCTCGGTTTATGATTAGGATCATAGGCCTGACAGCATAAATAGACTTTGGCATCAACTCGTGTGTGTTCGCGATCTTTTATCGTTGGTAATCTTGAAATATTATTTGTCATAAAATTCGTCTCTCGTTGTTTACCCTGAGCAAGATCGAAGGGCTCGTTGCTCGTTGTTCGTTTCTCGTAAGAGGACATATAAGAAACCGATCAACTAATTAATTTTGTTTACCCCGTCTGATTACGCCAAAAGTTAACGCAAGAATTAACAATAAACCTAATAATGAAATCTGTGATACCGTCATGTTTCCCGTAAATAAGGAACAACCGGAACTACTGGAAGACTCGCCGCCGCCACCAGAACCACCTGACTCAGGGCAATCAATTGCATACAAAGGGCTGTTAAGATATAAACCATTATTACGTAACACCTTGGTCTGATCTACAGAAATGCCATTAATACTGGTCTGTACCAGACCTTTAATAAGAGTTTCTGTACTAGAAGAAGCAGAGCTTACAGACAGTGAATTAATATCACCAAGTGAAACCGTAGCGCCCGCCGTACAATTAGCAAGAATCTTAGCTGCAATGTTTTCATTGCTCGCATTCTTTGTAATCGTTTGATTAGCAACACAAGCTGTGCAACTTGTCGTAGAATCGCCATCAGTACACTCATCAATAATGTCATTTGTACACGCTGTCAGAGGCACTAAACAAGGGCCAACACTTGATCCACCATAAAAACTGGAATTAATACTGTTTACGGTAAAAGAATATTCTACCCCTGGTTCAAGGTAAACTTCAAAAGCACCACAGTCAGAAAGACACTCTCCCGCATCATCTGTATAACCATCGCCACTACTATCTGTCGCCTGCGCATATGTTCCTGACACAAAGGAAACAGTTTTTGAATAAGTACTATTGGCAAACATGACTTCTGCACAACGCATGTCATCACCAAAACGATCAAGCAACGTACCTGTCACTTTACAAAAGGCAGAAGAATCAGCATCACCTGCTGTAAAAAAATCATTCGATGGATAGATGCTCGCTATGGTCATGATATCATCTTGCATGGGCGTTTTTTGCTGGGCAGCATTGACAGACTGAGGATACATTGTGGGAATGTAAGCATCATTGTCATCGTCATCATCACTCACAAGATCGCTATTAGCAGCACTATGATCCAAATTAATAAAATGCCCCATTTCATGAATCATTGTAAAATCGAGATCATCTGTCGTAAACGTAATGTTACGACCGGCATCTTCATCAACACAATCACTATTAGCAGGATCACCATTGGCATCTTCGAGACAATAACAGTTAAAGACAGCCTGGCCATCAATAATATATTGGTAATCAGTTCCCGCTTCATTGAGCGTAAAACCAGCAGGACTGGCAAAACCTAAAATATAATAACGCCCTGACGCTTCACCCGTAGCCAGATCAACAATATTCCCATCGTTATCAAATAACACGGGATTAATACTGTCATTCACATTAGCCGTGTCTTGAGCATCTGACGTGCCGGCAACACCCACAAGATAGTCTGTATAATTACAGCCATCCACACCAGAAATCACATCTGGTTGAATAGAAAAAGCGAGATCAACGTAATCCAATTCTGTCCACGCCTGAAGATTTGTCTGTAAAAGAGATAGCATTTGCGCATTAGTAAAATGCCCACAAGCACCAGATTCAGGGTGTACGCTAATGGCGTTTGAAGAAGAATTATTCCAATAAACGGGGTCACCAACCGTATCAACATAGAGCGCCTGTCCAGAATAAGCAGAAAAACTCACGAGACAAAATACAACAAAACTCAAAAGAGCTATAATCTTTTTCTTCATTCAGCTTCTCCTTTTACCGAATTAATCATGCTCTTAAATGAGCTATAAGTATTATCACTTCCACTTGCGGCGGCATTTAATTGTTTAGATAAGAAGGCTTGATTCTTTTTTACGACTAAGCCTTTTGACAGCAACTTAGCTCTTTTTGTAAGCGCTGGTATGGTTTCTTTTCCTTGCTTATCTGTTTGAACTTCAAAAACACCTTGCATTAAACCAATGGGCGCTAACAAACCAGATACAGCATGTGGTTTGGGAAGAAAAAAGACATAGGTCTTGCCAATTTCATATTCAGGAAAACCTACATTTTGTCTTATTGTCTTACTTCCTTGCGTAAATTCACCGCTAGCAAGCTGCTTGATAATAATCTCTTTTTCCATGCCGCTAGGAGGCGTCCCTTTAACCCACTCTTTTATTTCGAGTGTATAATAGTTAACAATGGCTCCTGATTCATACACATCTTCTTCGATAACCTTATCGGTTACAGTCGCTTTGACAACATATGTAGCAATACCAACAAGATTTTGCAGATTTAAAGGTTTTACAAGCGTGGCCTGAGCACTGGTTGAAATAATAGCGGCTAGTAAAACTAAAATAATAAAATATCTCTTCTTCATAAAAAACCCCAAGTTTAATGATTTCATTTAGTTATCTGATCTTCTTACTGCATTTTATTATGCAAATCCATAAAATTATTAGAATATAATCTACGATCCCATTTCTAATTCTTGAGATCATTTATAAATAATACTATAAGGCATGTCTATTATTATCAACGTGTAATCAATACAGATGGTTTTGACATATATAAAATAGATAAATTGTTAACTCTTACTTCAGAAAGCTATAAAAGATGATTAGAAAAAACATGTTTAATATTCGCCTCATAGGTTTTATTCTCTTACTCGTTATGGTCATGGGATCCTTCCCACACGCTGCCCTTGGAAAAATAAAACTGCCCAATGTCCAGAACATCACACGCATCAGCAGAAGCGCTGTACTTATCCAACACGAGTACTATGATCCTGCTCGCATTAAGCCCGTCGCGATGCTTACAGAGGGGCTCTACGAATTAGCCAAAGAAGTCCCAGAACTATTACCGCACGTAAAAAATGACACTCTCACAATTCAGCTCGGCGCTAAAAAACTTTCTCTTACATTAGATAAGATGGACAATGTCTTGGAAATTCTTTTTCCGGTCAGTCAAATTTTTGAATTCTTACGCGAAAATTACCACGGTGAAATCAAGTTCGAAGACATGGAATATGCCTTTATTGCCGGTATGCTTTCCATTCTGGACCCTCATTCAAACATACTCACACCAAAAGTCTATAAAGAATTTAAAACACAAACTCAGGGTGAATACGGTGGACTAGGCATTGTCATCTCACTTAAAGACAAAGAACTCACTGTCATTGCACCAATTGAAGATACCCCAGCGGCGCGATCAGGCATCCAAGCAGATGATAAAATCCTACAAATTGATGCCCAACCGACAATAAATATGGCTCTTGATGAAGCTGTAGACCTCATGCGTGGCCCCCCAGGAACAAAAATTGTTTTAAATATCAAATCCAAAAACCGCGACCCTCGCGATGTCACACTCACCCGTGAAATCATTAACATTGAAAGTGTACAATCTAAACTTGTAACCCAAGAATCGAAAAATTTTGGTGTTATCCGCATTAAAGGTTTTCAAGATAATACGTATCGCGATGTGGTGACACAACTTGAGGCGCTCAAACAAAAAGCACAAGGCAATCTTGCAGGTGTCATTCTTGATTTACTAAATAATGCTGGCGGCCTTCTCGATCAAGCCATCTTGACGGCTGATCATTTCTTAAGCAAAGGGGATATTGTATTTACTGTTGGTGCTGAAGACAAAGAAGAAGAAGTTGCCTCTGCCACGCAACAACGAAATGACATCAGTCTTCCCATGATTGTGCTCACAAATGAGGGTTCTGCATCAGCCTCTGAAATTGTGGCTGGCGCTCTTAAAAACAATAACCGCGCCATTGTCATGGGCCAAACCTCTTTTGGCAAGGGATCTGTTCAATCATTGTTCAACCTCAGAGATGGATCTTCTTTAAAATTAACTGTTGCTCAATACCTCACACCAGGCCGCGAATCTATTCAAGCTGTTGGCATCACACCTGACATCCATCTCTATCCCAGCATCATCGCTGATGACTATTATGACTTACATGAAGACATTAACTACAGTGAAGGTAAATTAGATGCTCATTTAGATAACACAAAACACATAATAAAATCACAATCTCGCTACACATTAACTTTCCTCAAAAAAGAAACACTTAAAGAGGAAGAAGAAGAAAGCTCTTACATTAGCAAAATAAAAGAAAATGATTTTCCCTTACAACTCGCTGTAACGATTTTAGACAAAGCCGCTTCAAAAAGCAAAGCAGACATGCTCAACAACATCAAAGATCTTTTGCGCGAAGAGGAGAAAAAACAAGATGAGATGATCACAGCAGCACTTAAAGAAAAAAACATTGATTGGAGCACAGGGCAACAAACAGCACCTCCGCAATTAAAGGTAACGCATTCTTTTTCAAACAAAACAGGCGCTCCTATACAATCAATACCGGCAGGAACAGAAGCCCTCATGCACGTTACTATTACAAACACGGGAAAAGAAGCTGTCTATCGCATTCTCACAGACATTGATGCCTACAACCCGCTGTTAAACCACAAAGAATTTGTTTTTGGAAAACTAACACCCGGTCAAAGTAAAACTGAAAAAGTCACTATCAAAACGCCCTCAGAAATTATTAGTTTTTCTGAAAAAGTAAAACTCCAAACATACACAGAAAAAAGCGCTGAAAAACCATTTCTGGTTTTTGCCGACACTCGTTTTGTTCAAAAAACACAACCACGATTTTCCTATGCTTATAATATTAACGATGGCCAAACCAAAGAAACCACGGGAAATAAAAACGGGATTCCCGAGCCCGGTGAAACAGTGATGCTAAACGTCAGTTTAAAAAACTTGGGCCCAGGCACATCAGAAAAGACCCTCATCAACCTCAAAAACACAGAAGGCAAATATGTCTACCTTAAAAAAGCGCGTGACTCATTAGGCCTTTTGAAGCCCAATCAGGTTAGCACCAGCTCACTTATATTTACAATCAAGCACGGCTTTACCAAAGATGCCTTAGCTATGGATATTTATGCCATGGATGAAGAAACAAAAACATCCCTACATGACACACTCACCTTTACACTCGCTGAGCCGCTCAAAGCGGAACCAAAAGAAAACATTTTTCAAACAGCGCCACTAATCACCATTAGCCAAAGCACAAAACAGATGGGCAACAAGCTGTTTCTAGAAGTCTTGGTAACAACGCCTACTAAGTTGAAGGATATTGCTATCTTTGTTCAAGGAAAGAAAACAATTTATCTTAACGTTGAAAAACTATCAGATCTTAAAGAGAAAAAAGTAACTACTGAAGTCACCCTAGAAGAGGGTATAAACTCTATAGTAATTCAAGCAAGAGGTCTCAGAAACCTCATGACACAAAAATCGCTATCAGTTGTTTATAATAAAAAAAATGAAATCACTGATAAGGCAAAGAGGTAATTATGATACAAAGTATAAACAACATTATGGAACAATTATTTAATTCGGCTCAAACAACAGACTACACAATAATGGGAAATACTCCCATCCGTTACCTGATCGCTTTAGGCGCTCTCTTAACCGCTTTCATCGTCTTGAAAGTCATTTGCTCTGCAATCATAAAACAACTTAAATTCCTTGCAGCTAAAACCAGCGTTCACTGGGATAATTTGTTTACAACTCTTATTGCACGCAATTCCCCTCTGTTTATCTGGACAGCCTCCTTTTATATCACCATTCAGTTCCTGTATATTAACGAAACACTTGATAAGGTCATTAATGCTGTTTTCGCGATCACGCTTGCTCTTATTTCCATTCGCATTTTTCAAGGCATGCTGACATTTTGGTTCAATAAAAAGTACTTTGAGGCAGAACATGTTGATATGGGTAAAAAATCCGTCATGAAAAACATGCTCCTGTTTCTCAAGGTTATTTTGTGGTTCATTGTTTGCCTCTTTGTTTTAGATAACCTAGGATTTGATATTACGACTATGGTTGCCGGCCTTGGCATTGGCGGTATGGCAATCGCTCTGGCCAGTCAAAATATCCTCAGTGATATTTTCAGTTATTTTACTATCTTTTTTGACAAACCCTTTGAAGCCGGAGATTTTATTGTTGTGGGAGATCACCTAGGCGTAGTGGAGCACATTGGCATTAAAACAACCCGCGTAAAAAGTCTTCAGGGAGAACAACTTGTTTTTGGAAATACCGATCTTATGGGTTCTCGCATTAAAAACTTCAAAAAAATGGAATCACGCCGTATTGCGACGACTATTGGCGTTATCTACGAAACACCTGAAGAAAAACTCAAAAAGATTCCAGGCATCATTAAAGAAATCATCACAAAGCAAGAAAACATTACATTTGATCGTGCACACTTTAAATGTTTTGGCGCCTATAGTCTTGATTTTGAATTTGTCTATTATGTACTGACAGGTGATTACGCAGCCTACATGGATGCGCAACAAATATTAAACTATGAACTCTTTTCACGATTGGCTCAAGAAGGCATAGAATTTGCCTATCCCACACAGGTGTTACATGTGCATAAATAGTTCCGGAGTGCCTAGGGGGATTGGGGTCGCTGGTTCTCAGGATCGCGGGTTCTCTGGGTCTTTGAATATCAAATAGGGATAATTCTTCCCGAGACTCAGCGAACCCGAGAACCTGAGAACCTATTTTCTATCGCCAGCCCCTAGCCTTGAGCCTCTTACGCCTTACGCCCTAAGCCTTATGCCTTAAGCCTTCATTTAGATACATGAAGTGAATAAAGATATTCAGTGACCGCCTCTATAATATAGTCATGTTGATATTCTAAAATAAGATTTTCTATTACGATCTTCTTTATTTCTTGCCTAGAATAAATTCGTTCAATTGTTCGTTGTTGTATTGTCGATTGTTCTGCAAACATGAGGCCTTTCAGTTGCTGCGTTTGAATGGAGTTAATACTTTTTGCAACTGAGGATAAGTGATCATTAGCATCTACTATTTCAGCAAGCATTCTCTTGTTAATTGGTTTTGTAATGTCTTCAGCAACCATGTGATCCTTTTTTGTTTTCATCCCCCCCC
>JAHJDR010000293.1 GCA_018812345.1 bacterium
GCAAGATCTTTTGATTTGTTTAAGAATAAAATTATTATCAGTTACTTTGCCACCACAAGTAGACAGGATTCAAGCTGGGGAGACTTCTTTAGACTATTTGCAAAGAGCATGGCAGCGACTCGAAGTTTTCGCTAAAAGTGAGGCTCTCACAGTGTCTGAGTGGCTTGTGCAGGCCGGCATTAGTGAAAGAGATCAGCGCTGTTTGCTGCGCGGTGATTTTTCCGTAACACATCCACTTGTGCTCGTTTTGGCTCACATGAGTAAACTCTGGTTGCCTGATCAGATGCAAGCCTTATTAGAAAGTCATTATGGAGATCAGAAAAAAGTTGAAACCTTTATAGGGACGCCTCTTCCTTCTGATGGTTATTGGATCACACAACTTCCCCAAGGACTTGAATCAAATGAGATTTGGCTTCATCGAAGGACAGAACTCTTGAATGCTCAACTTGTTGGTAGCACTTTGTCTGATGATGATCTGACCTTCCTCAGACAATCAGGGGGTACTGTAGATGAGCTGCGTACCATTCCCCGTGAGCGTATTTATTATCTTCTTTCGCTGGGTGATGCCACGTCGACAGCCATTTGGATGCAGAAGAAGCATCAGAGGTTGTGGCCATTTGGGCAAAATCTCATCATAGAACTGACAGGGGATTTGTTTCGTGATTATGATCGTTGGATGAAAAGTGTTTATGGCATTAGTACCATTAATTTTTTGGGAGATTCAATGCCTTATACTGATCCCTTACCAAAAAGCATGCCCGCAATTCGCAAGGCACCTATCTGGCGATCGCATGTAGCGCTCAAGCAAATTTTGGCGAGTTACTATAAGACTAGCATAAGTAATCGTAAAGCTGATCGTCGGAAAAAAGACAGAGTGCAAAGAGAACGTAAAACAAAAAGAAGTGGATAAAACAAAAGACAAAAAATGTTTAGATTACTAAACCCCGTTTGATATTTTCAACGTCTTTTCTGGCTAGTGCATTATGATCTTGAAAGCTCCAGCAACATAAGATGCAAAATCTTGACAAAAAGATAACCAAGTAGGGTTGCAGGAATAAGGCGAATCAGGCGTTTTTAACTAGGGTGCTAAAAAAGGAGGTGTTTTTTTGTGGGATCTGTGATTGATTAACACAAAAAAGGACCTGATTTTTTAGGAGTAACAGATGCCCTACCGTCACGATAAAAATATCACAAAAGAAATCCCCAGTTTTCGAAAACTGCTCAATGTTATCACGCCAGGACGTAATCAAGCCGTTGTTTATTTTGAGCAGGCTATTGATGTCACAAAAACCCTATCATGGATTGAAAAATATAATGCACAAGCTTTGCACAAAACAACATTTTTGCATTTGTTTGTCCATTTTGCTGGACGCTGTTTGCATGAAAATCCGCGTATCAATCGCTATGTGTCAGGGTACAAATTTTATCAACGCAGTGATGTAACCATTTCTGTTTCAGCTAAAAAGAAAAAACAAAATGGCTCTAAAATAGTATTACTTAAGGTTCCCATTAAAGAGGATGACACACTTGAATCAGTGAGTGATCGTTTTCATGGCATGTTAAAAGAAGGGCGGACTAAAGAAAACACCTCGCAAGAAAAAGAAATGAATTTATTTGCCTACTTGCCAGGATTTGTTCTTAAGCTGGCCTTAAGCCTGATTCAGTGGTTAGATAGACGGCACTGGTTACCAGGTTTCTTTGTAAATCCTGATCCCATGTTTAGTTCACTGGTTGTTGCTAATCTTGGTAGTGTGGGCATGGAGGCAGGGTATCATCATCTTTACGAATACGGTAATTGCCCGTTTTTTGCCATGATTGGCAGGCAATATAGCAAACCTGTTTATATTGATGGTCAATTAGTTGAGCGACAATTCATTAACATTAAATACACTTTTGACGAACGCATTGAAGATGGCCTGGCTTGTGGGTACGCCTTAGATGCTCTGAAAAAACTTTTAGAAGATCCTAACCTCTTTGATGCGAATCAAACATATACTGATCATAATAAAGAAAAGGTTGTGGCATGAGTTTTAAAAATAAGACTTGCCTCATTGTTGGTGGTTCTGAGGGCATTGGTTATGCTATTGCTGAAAACCTGCAAAAGGAGGGGGCTAAAATCATTTTAGCATCACGTGCTTTACAAAAATTAGAACAGGCAAAAGAAAAATTACAGAATATAAAAGAAGCAAATGATGTTACTGTTTATCCTCTTGATATCACGAAGCACGAAGCCATGACTTCTTTTGTGTGCGATTTTATAAAAACCCATGGGGCCCCTGATTATCTGATTAATACAGCAGGTTTTGCACGGCCAGGTTACATCCATGAAATGGATTTTAATTTCTTTGAACAAATGATTCAGCTTAATTATCTGGGTACGGCAAGACTATGCCATGCCTTTATTCCTCATTTCATAGAAGCTAAAAAAGGGCATATATTACTGACGTCATCATTAGCAGGTTTTTTTGGTTTGTTTGGCTACAGTGGTTATTGTGCCAGCAAATGGGCTGTGCTTGGTTTTGCCCAGTCTCTCAGGCACGAGCTAAAAGAATATGGTATTAAAGTATCAACCCTTTGTCCTCCTAACACGGACACGCCGGGCTTTGCCGAGGAGAATAAATACAAACCAGCTGAAGTTCTTAAACTAGAAGAAAAAATGAAATCTCTGTCAGCAGAAGCTGTGGCTAAAGCAGCACTCAAAGGTCTTGCCAAAGGAACTTCTATTATCATTCCCGGAACAGGTAATAAACTGAACTATCTTGCCGCAAAATTACTTCCCCAGAAAATAGTGGATATGTTTTTGAAAAAACCAAAATAAAGAGGAAGCATATCTGATTGTATGACGGAAATAAGTTTAGACTAGTATTTACATTGGTATTTTTCCAAAAGATTCAATAGATCTTTGAATTCTGGGCTTGTTAGCATAATTTTCTTTCAATAAAAAATAGTCTTGGATCATGTCATAAGCAGCGTCAAAAATAGCTTTTAAGCCTTTTTGTTGCCAAAACTTTTGATCAAAACTACGATCATCAGTTTCCAAACGACCATAGCCTTCAATGATGTTATTTTTATCCTTTGTAGACATAAATGATGTTTATATTTTATCGTAATTACTTAAGAAATTCAATAGACAAAAGGTGCCAGTCAACAAGCGTAAAAAAAATGCAGCCCATTTTTTTTGTTAAAATAGAGGTCATGTTAAAATAGAGGTCATGTAGAGGTCATGCATGACGCAGGTGAATATAAACACGTGAATTTGGCAGTTAAATTAACCAAATTCACTCAATATTGACAAAAAGACGTGAATTATGGTAATGTTATGTATAAATTCACGAGGTTTTTTATGCCGATTACCAAACCCATAAAAGATCATATCCAATCACTGAAAAAACAATATGAAAAGCACCGCAAAGGTAAAGAATCTTTGTTGGTTATGATTGATGAAACTGAAATTCCAGAAAGTGTATACAATTCTAATGCTATTGAAAATTCAACGCTGACTTTGGGAGAAACAGAAAAAATACTTTTAGAAATGGCTATCTCACGGCACGTATCTCTACGAGAAGTCTTTGAGGCAAAGAATTTAGCCAGAGTTATTAATTATACAAGATCAAAGTCACAAATTGAGACGCTAACAAAAGACCTTATTCTACTTTTACATGAAATGCTTATTAGTACCATTAACGAGAAAATATCAGGTCGTTTTCGTAATAAAGGAGAGTATGTACGCGTGGGTCTCCATATAGCTCCAGCACCAGAAAATGTGGAAAGTATGATGGATGAAATTTTAGAAGACTATACGAGTAATCAAGATAAATATCTCATTGAGAGAATTGCCAAGTTTCATTTAGATTTTGAAACAATTCATCCTTTTTGTGATGGCAATGGGCGTATAGGGCGTGTGCTGATGAATTATCAATTGATACAATTAGGTTTTCCACGGGTCATTATCAGAGACAAAGAAAAGAAACTCTATTATCAGGCTTTACGTGATTATAATATTAATAGCAGCACAAAGGGCATGGAAAAAATCGTAGCTAAAGCTTTGATAGAATCACTGCATAAAAGAGTTACATATCTTAAAGGGCAAAAAATTATTACACTTGCTGATTATACAAAACAGCAAACAAAAAAAACAGCTTCAAGTCTACTCAATGCGGCTAAACGCCAAAGCATTCCCGCTTTTAGGGAAAGAGGGGTGTGGAAGATAGGGGTTTGATGAGCGACGCCTCATTGATACGGCCTGAATTTACAGCCATATCTACAGGGTAAGCAAGCATTTGCGAAGCTGAGAAGGGGGCAAGGAGGGCGTGGAGAGCATATTCATCTGTATATTCACTGAGCCATATTTTTGCCTGATCAGGTGTGAGTATAACTGGCATGCGATGGTGAATGTTCTTGATTGTTTCGTTTGCTTCTGTGGTGATGATAAAAAAAGTCTTATCAGGAGTAAGAGAATTTTCATCCCAAATTCCCGCAAAGACAAAAGGCTCATGATTTTTTAAGTGAAAGTAATAAGGCTGTTTGCGCGTCCCTTCTTTTTTCCACTCATAAAATCCGTCAGCTAAAACAAGACAACGCTGTTTTTTAAATGCGTTTTTAAAGCTAGGTTTTTTATGGATGGTTTCAGCCCTAGCATTAATGAGTTTATTAGCGATTGTTTTATCCTTAGCCCAGTGAGGTGCGTATAACGGTGAAAGCGGCCACCTGTAACGGAGCAAAGTGGCCGGTTGGTCGGAGCGAAGCGACGCTGGTAAATTGTTCATAAAAGAGTGGCCAGTTTAATCAAGGTTTTTCTCCTTTTTTGATTGTTTTTTTTGAGACATGACTTCTCTCATAGAGGGTCCCTTCATTTCAATTTTAATAGAGTTGTGAACAAGCCGATCACAGATCGCATCAGCAACCGTGTCATCCATTATAAATTCATGCCAGTGTTTGATAGGCAACTGGGTTGTGATAATGGTCGACTTAATTTCATAACGATCTTCGATGATATCTAGCAAATATTGAGCCTCCTCATTTTTTAGCTTTGCAATGCCCCAATCATCTATAATTAAAACATCATATTTACTGAGTTTGTAAAGAAAGTTGTTATAGCTTCCATCAGCTTTGGCCAAAAATAGATCATTCAGTAGCTTTGTCAATCGCACGTAATGAGAAGTATGCCCTTGCTCACAGGCACGATGACCAAAAGCTTGAGCAATAAAACTCTTGCCAATACCTGTTGGGCCTACGAGTAAAATGTTTTGATGGCATTGGATCCATTTCAAAGTTGATAAATCCATAATCTTACTTTTTTGTAACCCTTGTCGTTTCTGTGTGTAGTCGATTTCAGCAAGACAAGCCTGGATTTTAAACTTAGCATTTTTCAACCTCCTGTTGAGCTTTTTATTTTCTTTATCAATCCATTCATCCTGGACAATCAGTCCAACAAACGCCTGATGGCTCAAGTCCTTATGATCTGATCTTGATAATCTTTCATCTAGCGCTTTTGCCATAGCGTGAAGTCGCATATGACTTAATTGATTCATTGTTTCTTCTAAGATCATTGTAATGTCTCCTTTTCATAATATGACCTCCCTCTTAAATTTTCATGCTGTACAGATGTGAGGGAGATTTTCATCTGCGGCATGTTCGTTTCTTCAAGCTTATTCTTAAGCGTTCTTTTAACAGCTTGGTAAGAGTAAGACCTAAGGTGTAATGCTCGCTTGCAGGCCAGAACCAGCCTGTCTTTGCCATAAGTTTTTTCTAATCTCATGATTCCCAAACAGCGGCGATAACCTTGTTCTGGATGAGGTAGCGTTTCTAAAATGTTTTCAAAGAGTTCACCAACCGATTTGTCGAGCGAATTCCCCCAACGAATCAGTCTTGAGGGCGACCACTCTTTATGGGCTTGGTGAGATTTCGGCATATGATCATTGATAGTTGTAAACTTGTTCTTATAGTAACTTCTGCGATGTGATGCGATTCGTTTACCGTTGTGCATGATTTCAATTGTATGATCTGTATAGCGCACGATGGCTTCTTTTAAACTATAGATATGTGGAACTGAGTAATAATGAGCATCGACTTCAATGTGGTAATCGATATTGACTTTTACTTTTTTAAACTGAGCCAAGTGATAGGGATGTTGAGGTAAGGGTTTAAGTTCAGACTTTTCAATTTCGTTAAATATTTCAGATCGTGACTTTTTTATCTTTTGCATGGGCCGATGATTGAGGTCATTTAAAAGTTTTTTGATAGCTTCATTGGCCTCATGAAGACTGTAAAAAATTCGATCTCTCAACTTTGCTAAAATCCAACGCTGCACAATCTGAACAGCTACTTCCGCCTTTGATTTATCTTTAGGCTTATACGGCCTAGCAGGTACAACAGCACAACAATAATGCTCAGCCATGTCAGAATAGGTATTGTTTACATTCGGTTCATAGCGGCAGGGCTTTGTCACGCCACTTTTGAGATTATCAGGAATAATCAGTTGAGGAACACCACCAAAATATTCGAAAGCACGAACATGTGATCCAATCCAATCTTGCAGTCTTTGTGTCATGGTGGCTTCGACATAAGTATAGTTACTAGCACCAAGAACAGCTACAAACAACTCCGCTGTTTTGATTTCACCAGTCTTCGCATCAACGATATCAATGCCTGTCCCAGAGTAATCGACAAACATTTTTTCGCCAGCCTTGTGATTTTGTTTCATAGAGAGCTTAAGGCTGCTTTTGTATTGATTGTAATAATGACGAAACTGGGTATAGGAATAGCCTTCTGGATTAATATCTTTATATTCCTCCCATAAAAGCCAAAGGGTAACGCCTTTTTTCTTAAGTTCGAGGTGAAGGTGTTCACATTCAGGAACCTGTTTCAGAGATTGGGGAATATGAGGTTGTTTAAAAGTAAAAAGTTTTTCATAGATCCCTGAATCAGATAGATCTGAATCAATAGGCCATCCAATGCCTGCTGATTTAGCAAGTGAGAGGTAGTTTGAAACGGTAGTTTTAGAGATTTTAAAAATCTTGCTTATCTTACGATTTGATAGACCTAATTGAAATTTATGTCTGAGAATTTCTTTAATTTGACGCATAGTTAATCGATTTTGAGCCATAAAGACCTCCAGATAGTGTTAATGTTCTGGAAGGTTCTATAGCTGATTAACCAGCGTTGCTTCACCTTGTTATTATCAAAATGATCAAATAATTTCGCGGGCCAAAGTGACCACCAATCGCGGAAATCTTAAAAAAAGTGGCCACTTTGAAACCGTTATAGGTGGCCATTTTCCTCCGCTATGGGTGGCCACTTTGAACCGTCATGACTGGCCACTTTGGGCCGCTATACGCA
>JAHJDR010000294.1 GCA_018812345.1 bacterium
CCTATAACATGGTTGCTCTTAAAAAATGAAAAGAGAATAGAAGGCTATACGCAGGATGTTAAGGATTACACGCTATCGGCTATGGTCTCGCAGTTTAATTTATTTCATAAGATTTTTTACGCGCCTTTTTTTCGTCGGGTTCAGTACATTCAATCAGATATTAGTGATGTAAAGGCTTTGAATGGTCCTGTTGTATTTGTCATGAAAAACCGAGGCCAATTAGAATATCGTTATTTTAATCACTTGTTTTTAAAAGAAAAAATATCACCTATTCACTATGCCAAGGGCTGTCTGACTGTTTTTTGGTTGCCTGTTAAACAAATTTGGAAACACCTTCTTTGTCGCCTAAATCGATTTTATCAAGACAGACAACAAGGTGGTTTTGACGAACCAAATTATCTTAAAAATATTTGCCAGAGAGATCAGAATGTCTTGGTTAACCTCAGTATTTCTCGTGACTATCTTTTTGGTCTTATCAAAACAAATCCTCTGGAAGCTCTTTCACCACTTATTGATATGGGGACAGAGACTAGCAAATCCATTCATATTGTAACACTTCAATTTCTATATGATAAGCATCCTGATAAAACAGAACAATCATACTTTGATTTATTGTTTGGTGATAAATCGCAGCCAGGTTCTATCAGAAAGTTTTTACTATTTCTCTTGAACTACAGACGAAATCCTCGTGTAAAATTCGGCAAACCAATAAATCTTAAAACATTTATTGAGCAAAATAGAGAAACAGGTCGAGAAGGATTATCACAAAAGCTCTTTACCCATATTGAAGAAGACCTTCGTATTGAAAAAGCACGTATTACAGGGCCAACCCTTCACTCACAAGAAAATCTGATTAAGGGAATTATGGAAGATACCCATTTTCGAGAGCATATCGATGCATTAGCACTTCAAGAAGGAAAAGAAAGTGGTATCGTACAAAAAAATCTCAAGCGTTATTTTGAAGAAATAGGAGCTGATGTTCATTATAGTTATATCCATTTTGTGCATATTACACTTCGTTATCTGTGGAATAATGTTTTTGATGGTCTTGTTGTCAAACATGATCAACTCAATCGTGTGCGCAGCATTGCGGGAAAAAATCCTGTTGTTTTGGTTCCCATGCATCGTTCCCATATTGATTATCTTCTTATTTCAGATTTGTTCTACGAGTATAACATTACTTTTCCGTATGTGTGTGCAGGTATTAACATGAACTTTTGGCCTGTAGGTGCTATCATTCGTCGTTGTGGTGGCTTTTTTATTCGACGTCGCATGCGAGATAACCTTTTTTACAAAGAAGCGCTTTACGCATACTTAAAATCTCTTTTAGGGCAAGGTCATTGCATTGAATTTTTCATTGAAGGTACGCGATCGCGAACAGGAAAACAGCTAAAACCTAAAATGGGTATTTTGAATATGATGATGCGTGCTTTTTTTGAGGGAGCTTGTGATGATATTTACTTTGTACCCATAGCTGTTAATTATGATCATATTTTAGAAGAAAGAGCCTACCAAAAAGAAGGTGTTGGGCAAGATAAGAAGAAAGAAAATGCTAGTGAGCTTCTTAAAGTGAGACGTATTTTCAAAAAGAAATACGGAAAAGTGTATATTGAATTTGCGGAACCTCTTTCGTTGAAGCAGTATTGTGCTCATGAGAATGTCAATGTATCCGCAAAAGAAAACATAAAGCCTTTGGTTGAAAGCTTTGCCTATCACTTAACTCATGAGATCAATCGCGTAGCCGTGGTGACGCCAATATCTCTTGTTTCATTAGCTATTCTCTCATTGAATAAAAAGGCTTTTAATTTTGATGATCTTATGAAGGCCATTTCAGTCCTTAAAGAACATCTTGATTATCATGATGCTGTTTTATCAGATTTAATAAATTACAGTGAGACATATGCCTATAACGAAGCGATTAAGAAGTTGTGCGCGCGTGGTCTCATACAGGAAGTAAGCTCTTTTGAGGAAAATTTTTATACCTTTGATGATAAACATCGTGCTGATTTTGATTATTATAAAAATAACATACTTCATTTTTATGTGTATTTTACCTGTTTGTGTAAAATATTGAATCAAATTGATAATGGGACCGAGATTTCTTGGAAAACAATTTGTAAGCGCTTTGATACTCTCATACAACTTTTTCAGCATGACTTCATTTTTGGCGATAAAGAAAGTTTTGAGGAAGAATTAGGTTTGGCCATTAAATACGCCGTGCATAAGGAATTCATAGTTTTTAATGACGATACAAAAACCGTACGAAAAACTATTAGTAATAACAATTTTAATGATTTCTGTGTTTTTCATGGTCTCCTTGATAACTTTTTAGAGGCGCATCTTGTGATTCTGCGCTATCTCAAACATCAACCAGTTAAGGGGGTAGATAAAAAGGCTTTAATCAAAGATATATTACTTAAGGCAAAACCAATGTATCTTAAAGATGATCTCAAACATCCTGAGGCCTTGTCTCGATTTAATTTAGAAAGTTCTTTTCAGGTTTTGATTGATTTAGGAATTATGCAAACAGAGCAAAAAGACAAGCAGAAGTCTGTTTATGTGGCTACAGCTGAAGTAGATGTCATCTTACAATGGATGACTTCTATTCGAGAACTTCTGGTTGTCACACCACCCATTTCTCGAATGCCTGAAGCTTCAAGTGAATTCGTTTCTTCTACATAAGGGCTTTAGCCGCTGCTTTAGTTAGTGTGATGAGCATGTCGGGACACAAACCAAAATAAACTACTAAAAAACCACAGATTGTTAACGAAACAGATATTGTGAGCGGAATTTCCTGTATGATAGATTGTGTTGTATCATTTTCTTTAAAATACATGAGCACACTTGGTTTTAAATAATAAAAAACACTGATAACGGACATGATGACTGCCAAGAGGGCCAAGCTAATATGATTGTTTTGTACAGCTAAGGCTATAATATTGTACTTTCCGGCAAAGCCAACAGTTCCTGGGATGCCAATGAGTGAAAGCATGAAGAGTGTGAATATGCCAGCCAAAAAGGGGTGTTTATGTCCTAAGCCTCTTAGGTCAGTGAACTGATCTGCTTCTGAATTTTCTTTAATCAGTAGAGAAAGAAAGGCAAAGGCGCCCAATGTCATGAATAAATAACCTGTTAGATAGAATAAAACTGTGTATGTTGACTGGGGATCAAATGTTCCTTGTGCGTAACTTGCTAAAATACCGAAAAGAGCAAAGCCAGCATGAGAAATTGAAGAGTAAGCTAGCATGCGTTTAATGCTCTCTTGTATAAGAGCTAAGAGGTTTCCAAGTATCAAAGTAGCGATCATGAGTGTTTTGAGTAAGAGGTAGACCTGTTCGGTATTAAGTAGTGAGGAATCTAAAATTTCTAGGCTTGTTAAAATGCGCAAAGCAAATCCAAAAGCAGCAATTTTTACTCCCGTTGCCATAAAACCTGTAACAGGAGCGGGTGCTCCTTCATAAACATCAGGAGCCCAAAAGTGGAAGGGAACTATGGCTAATTTAAAAAGCACGCCAACGAGCAGCAAGCTCACAGCAATTTTTCGCAAAAAAACAAGGTTAGGTGCGACAGCTTGTTGTGATAGGATGCTAAGGTCTAATGTGCCAAAACTGCCATAAAAAATTGCAATGCCATAGAGGAGGATGGCAGAGGCAACAGAGCCAGTGATGAAGTATTTAATGGCGGCTTCACCACTTTTTGAATTTTTCTTATGCGATCCCACAAGTATGTATATTGAGAGAGACATGGTTTCTAAACCAATAAAACTGACGAAGAGGTGGTTTGAAGCAACGAGGAAAATCATTCCTATGATGGAGAATAATATGAGAGCACAAAATTCAGCTGTCAGTGTTTGATGAATTTTAATATAGCCTAAGGCATTAAAGAGGGTGATGATCCCAACGATGACTACAAGGATAAGAAAGAACAGAGTCATTAAATCAATTTTGAGGTAGGTAAAACTGGAAAAAACGTGAGGATCCTTCCATTGATCAAAAGCGAGAAAAAGAGCCACACACAAACTGATAATGCCAACAGTATAAACGAGTAGCGTGAGTTTTTTAGGCCATATAGCGTCGATTATGAGGCCGAGAAAGGCACCTCCTAATAATACCCAAATAGTGATACCAGATAGGAGGATTTGATTGAGTTCATTTAATGAGTTTTCCATTTATTCAACAATCTCCGTAGTCGTTAAAAAACGTTCATCATCCATTGTAAGTAAAATGATTTCTGCGGATGATTCAATTTTTGTCAAAAAAGATTTTGGGAAAATGCCCAGCCAAAAAATAAAAATCATGATAATAACCATGACAGCAATTTCACGGGCATTGAGATCTTTATGTGTTCCTTTTGTTTCTTTAACAGGCCCGAAAAAGATGCGTTCGACTAGCCAGAGCATGTATACAGCTCCTAGAACAACCCCAGTAGTTCCCAGAATGCCCATGATGGGATTTACTTGAAACGTGCCTAACAAGGTCAAAAATTCACCAACAAAACCATTTGTCAGTGGCACACCAATAGAGGACAGGGTGACTACGATAAAGCAAATGGCATAAGCGGGCATCAGTTTTGCTAGTCCTGAGTAATCTTTTATCTGTCGCGTGTGTGTGCGATCGTAAAGCATGCCAATAAGAAGGAAGAGGGCCCCCGTTGAAATAGCATGATTGAATACTTGGTAGAGTCCGCCTGTCATGCCTGTGATATTGAGAGAGAATAGCCCTAACATAACCACGCCCATGTGTGAAACAGAAGAGTAGGCAATGAGCTTTTTCATGTCAGGTTGTACCATAGCTACAAGGGCTCCATAGATGATACCAATCACGGCAATAATCATGAGATAGTCTTGGAAATAAATCATGGCTTCAGGAAAGAGTGGAATGCCAAAGCGAAAGAAGCCATATGTACCCATTTTTAAGAGGATGCCTGCAAGAATGACAGAACCAGCCGTTGGTGCTTGCACATGAGCATCAGGCAGCCAGGTGTGAAAAGGAAACAAAGGAACTTTAATGGCAAAGGCTAGTGCCAAAGCTAAGAAAACCAGGCACTGAGCTGTAAAAGAGAGGTGGTAGTTGTAGAGTTCTAAAAGATTGAAGCTTTGTCCCGCTTGAAAATACAGATACAGAATGGCTACAAGCATAATGACAGAACCTGCCATAGTATAAATGAAGAATTTAAGTGATGCATAAATGCGATTTTCGCCACCCCAAACACCGATGAGAAAATACATGGGGATGAGCATGACTTCCCAAAAAACATAAAACAAGAAAAGGTCTAATGCTGAAAAAACACCGATAATTCCGGTTTGGAGGAAGAGCAGGCATATGAGATAGAACTTTACATTTTTTTGAACAGCATGCCATGTGCCTATTAGCGTTAGAGGCATCGTAATGGTCGTGAGGACGATCAGTAAAAGGCTTACGCCATCAATTCCCAAGAAATAGTAAATATGCCAGCTTTTAATCCAAGGAATATTGACCATGAATTCGCTAAGCATACCCGTGTTTTGAAAAAGCGAATAGACCTTAAAGGAAATCAAGGCTTCAATAGCAAAGATCAAAAGTGTAAGGCCTTTAAGTAATGTGTGGTTGTGACGTGGAATAAAGCTCAGGATCAGAATGCCCATGAGGGGTAAAAAAATGAGGAGAGTCAAATAGGGCTCGTTTATTAAGTCAGAAAAAAAATTTACGTTTTCAACCATAAGTGTTTCATGTCATCACAATAATATATAGGACAAAGCAAAGTCCTAACATAATATAGAGGACATAATGTCCCACATGACCTGTTTGCATGATGGCTAATGTGCGCGCAACAAAACGTGCTGTGTAGGCAGAGCCATTTACAAGTAGTCCATCAATTACTTTTTTATCGATGATATTATTTAGTATATTGTTCGAAATAAATTTAATGGGATAAATAATAAAGGCGTCATAGAACGCATCGATTTTAAATTTTTGGTAAACAAACAAATAAAAACTTTTAAAGCTATTTTTGAGAGGCTC
>JAHJDR010000295.1 GCA_018812345.1 bacterium
CTAGAGAAAAACAAGGGACCTTCAGTTGTGTTAAGCATTCCCTTAGGGTTATCTCGGTTTGGTTATTTTTACACAAATCATGAGTTTCCCGTGGCTATGACTATTGATGAGATTTCTCCCGATGAATATAATCAGATTATAAAAAAATATCCTATGCCTGCTGATGACTTAACCTATATTTATCAAAAATTTGATGTCCAGTATGTTGTGGGTTTGAAAAATAAATTGGATTCCTATCATCCTCTTGGTTCAAAGGTTTATGAAAATGATGTCGTAGACGTCTATTCCGTATAACTAACTTATGGTAACAAAGCATTTTAAAACGTTGAGCAAAGACATGTTTGCCTATGGTGTTATGGGTATGGTTTCTCGTGGGGTGGGTGTCTTGCTTCTTCCTGTGTTTTCAAGATTATTTTCTGTTGCGGAATATGGTGTCATTGATATTGTTGCGACTTTTGTTGGGTTGATTTCAACATTCAGTCTTTTGTGTTTGCCGAGCGCGCTGACAAGATATTTTCATGATAAGCGAGCTTCAATTGCGTCTCAATATTCAACAGTGATCAGTTTTGTTATTGTGCTGTGTTTTATTGTTTTAAGTATATCGTATATTTTTAGTGATTTGATCGCGTCAATAATTTCAGATCAAAAAAGCATTGGCGCGTATATTTTTTTAGGAGCAGGTATTTCTTGTTTTGTATCACTTAACCGGTTACCAGATGCCATTTTACGGATGCAAAAAAGAATTGTAGCCTTTAATATTCTTAACATCTTAACAACAGTTATATATGCTCTAGGAGCTGTTTTTCTTGTAGTTGTCATGAGGAAGGGGCTCATGGGAGTGTTTTTGGTACAGTTGTTTGCTTATGCATTTCAATTTACTTTGGGACTTATTCTTACAAGAAAACTATTAACAAAATCTCTTAACTTTCGTTATTTGAAAGATGCGTTAAAGTTTTGTGTTCCCATGTTTCCAGCCACTTTTGTATCCATGGCAAATAGACAGGTAAATCGGATTATAGTGGTTGCCATGCTTGGTTTGTCCGGAGTGGGATTGTTTGGGGCTGGAGCACAAATTGCTTCAGTTGTTTTACTATTTGTTTCCATTTTTCAATTATCATGGGTTCCTTTTTCTATGGAGATTCTCTATCACGAAGATAGAAATGTTGTTTATAAAAAATCACTTCAATATTATTTAGGGGTATTTATAATATTTGGTATAATGTTTTCTGCTTTGGCACCAGAAGTGATTTGGCTTATTGTGCCCCCAGAGTATTCTAAGGCTTACTTGGTTATTCCATGGTTGGTGGGGGCTGCTGTTTTTCATGGAGCAGCAAATATTGTAAATTTGGGAGCGAGTATTACGGAAAAAACCTTTATTAATACAATCGCATCATGGACAGGTTTTATTGTAAACATCATTATTAGTATGTCGTTAATCAATTGGTTAGGTATATTAGGTGCTGCTATTGGTATGTTTGCTGCTGAAATTATTTTTAATGTTCTTTTATGGCGCAATACAGAAAAGTTTTTAGATATTAAGTATGACCGCAAGATGGGGGTTCACGTTTTGTTTGTTTATACAGTGTTTTCATTTTTAATTATTGGTACAACATGGGCTCTAGATGATTTTTATGTTTTATCACTAATATCAAGACTTATTGTTGCTGTGTGCTCAATTAGTTTTGTTGCAAAGATAACTATAGATGAAATGGGTTGGCTCATGATAAAAAAAATTCCCTATTTTATAAAGTCAAAATTAAATTATTCAGTTTAAGGTATTTCTTATAGAGGTTTCTATAAAAAATGGATGATCAGAATAAAATAAAAAGAAACAAACATTTCAAAACAATAAGAAGTTCCTGTCTTTTATGTGGTGATAAAGCTTTAAGCCATTGTTATAGTACAGAGATGGGTAATTATAAACATATTATGGCCTTATGCAGTCAATGTAAGCTGATTCAGGCTGTTGAAACTGATTGGCCTGCTGTTACAGAGTTGCCAACACATCTTGTAGAGTATCATTATAAGAAACCTAATGAGTCAATACAGGTATTTGGCTGTAATTGTAATGATGCCTCTTTAAAAAATCACAAAAAAAAATATAGTAAATATATTTCAA
>JAHJDR010000296.1 GCA_018812345.1 bacterium
AGAAGACATTGATCATCTCAAACGTAAAGTGGACACTGGTGCTGAGGTGATTCTGACGCAGCTTTTTTTCGACAACCAGTTTTATTTTGACTGGTTGGAAAAAGTCAGGAAGGCAGGCATTACTATTCCCGTTGTGCCCGGCATCATGCCGATTATAAAATTAAGTCAAGTACAGCGAATCACTAATATGTGCGGCGCGATGATACCGCAGGCATTATTAGAGCAACTTGAGAAATGTGGTGATGATGAAGAGTCCATGCGTGATATTGGTGTAGAACATGCGATTAAACAATGCCAAGATCTTAAAAACAACAAAGTTCCTGGAATTCATTTTTATTGTTTGAATAAGTCCTATTCAGTTTTGAAAATTGTTGATGAATTAACCCGGCCATGAATGACCCGGTGCTTCAGCGCTGGGAAAACTAATCATTTCTCTGAAAAGCGAGCTTCAATAATTTATTAACAAGCTTGTCATAGGTAATATTAGCCTTGCCTGCAGCACGTGCAAATTCATCTAGGGGTTGCAGATTAGGATTGGCATTAGGTTCAATGATGTAAATTATATCATCAGGAGTGATGCGAATATCCATGCGGGCATAACATCTCATGTTAAGGGCTTTATAGGCACGTTTACATACATCTTGAGCCTTTTTTGTAAGCTCAGGTGAAAGGTTTGTGACGGAACGATTGAGGAGTTTCCATTTTTTGCGGTATTTTTCATCCCATTTAGCTTTATAGGTTGCAATACGAGGTTCATCCTCAGGCATGTCACCAAAATACATTTCTCTTAAGGGTAGAGCCTGAATGCGTTTATTGCCGATGATGCTCACGTAAAATTCACGGCCATCAATGTATTCTTCAGCAATGGCATCATGTCCTAAGTTTTCATGAATGAATTTGACACGCTCGATGAGAGCTGTTTCATTATCTACTACAGAGGCCTGAGAAATGCCACGGGAAGCTTCTTCTGATAGGGGTTTTACCACGCAGGGAAGTTTGAGCTTCTTGATATGTTTAAATTTACGGTTTTTATAAAAGGTATAAAACTGAGGCACTTTGATGCGGTGATAGCTTAAGATTTTTTTGCTGAGCGCCTTATTATTGCAAATCATGAGGTTGGCAGGGGAAGCCCCTGTGTAGGGTATTTCAAAGAGCTCTAAAATGCTGGCAATATTTTTGTCAAAATGGGTTTCTCCTTTAAAAACATCTGCCTGATTGAAAATAACATCAGGTTTATTTTCTACAACTTCTTCTAAAAGAGGTTCTATTTTGTTGTAAAGGCCAAGTATGCTGACATTGTGTCCTAAATCTTTCAGTGTTTTGAGAATTGTTTTTTCAGCAGACCAATCGTCGTGTTTGAGTTCTTCCTTAAAATCATAGCCACGTTTGGCTTCGAAGTTACAGTCGATGAGGAGGAGGATTTTTAGTTTACTTTTCATAGGCTATTTTCAATACCCAATATTCAATAAACAATAATCAATATCCAAGTAAAGATTCAGATGGATATTGGATATTCATTATTGGCTATTGGGTATTGTTATTATTCCCCTCGAAACTTTCCCGTATACATATAATTCATCAAAAGTGTTGTGATATATGTTGTCATTTTCATCAACGTTACAGCTTCTTCATCAATACAAACAAGATCTAATTCTTGGCAACGGCTAATCAATGTTGTCAGAAGGTCATTGGTGACATATTTTTTTTCGCCCGTCCAGCGAGAGAGGGTATTGAGCATGATTTTGCGGTGTTTGCGCAAAAGTGGGGCGGCTTTGAGCGCAGGTTCGCTGGGTCTCGGGGTCGCGGGGTCGCCGGGGGATCTTTGGGGCTTGGGATCTTGGGATCTTGGGGTGAAAATACGTAGTAAATTTGTGTCGTGGAAGTGGGGGAAGTCTTCTGCCTGAAAATCTTGTTTCTTATTATAGTGGTATCCGAGTTTTCGCTTAAGTTTGCAGGCTTCCCAATAAGGTTTTGCTGTTTTAATGAGAGGTTCTTTACCGCTAAGTTCTGACATGAGTTGATCAATATATTTAAGTTTATCAAGTGCTGGCCAGTCTTTATATTTTTCCTCCCAATGGGAATCTGGTGTCAGCCAAACAGCAAATGTTTCGGAAAAATCCTCATCAGGATGGTATTGCGCATAATAATCTTCTAGATGACGAACAAAGGCACGACTATAGGGACGAAAGCGATAGACATCTTCATATTCTTCTGAAAATTTGCCAAAAATATTTTGCCATTTACGTTTTGTGTACAATTTATAGGCATAGTTAATAGCATGACCACACTCATGGCGCAGCAGTTTCATGCACCAATCTTTGCTATCGCCTTCCGCTTCCAACATCATTTTCATTTCTAATTTAGTAAGTGTGGGATGGGCTAAATAAAAGGGAATACCAATAATGGGTTCTTTATCAGGTGTCAGCCACTCATCTGCAAGATAACATTTTGGCTTAAAAATTAACCCTTTGCTAGCCAGTTCTTTATAAAGCTCTTCAACACAACCCTCCAGCCAGGTACCTTGGATGCTAATAGACAACTCACACATTCGTGTTTCAAGGAGTTGATCTTCTGTGATTGTATTGAGATCAATATTGGAAATATTGTACCTTTGTTTTTTGGGACCTGTGTACCTAGTGACTTGTGGACCTATGAGTGATCTTCACATCGGTCCATCGGCCCATAGGCCCATCGGTCCATTTTAATATCTTCCCTGACTTTTCGTAGCGTCCTCATCCAACTGTTCCATAAAAAACTTTGTTTGTAAATCTGCAATAATCTCTTTCACATCATCCAGATAGTCTGGTGCTATAGTAATTTGGATTTTAGGAATGTTTTGGTCAATGGTGGATACCTGTGTCATGTTTTCATGGGCCTCAAGGATGTGTTTGATCATCGCGATATCGGTTTTGTTAACTTTGTAGAATAAATAGATCACTTTGGTTCTCGGTTATTGGTTATCGGTTATCGGTATCCGTTGATTAGACGGTAACCGGGAAACGGACAACGGAAAACTATTTAGAAAATCTTTTATACTGAATCCTCTTAGGTACCAAAGCATCATCACCTAGTCTTCGCATCTTGTCTTCTTCGTAATCTGAAAAATTACCATTAAACCAAACAACTTGGCTATTGCTTTCAAAAGCTAAAATATGAGTTGCTACACGGTCTAAAAACCAGCGATCATGGCTCACAATAACAGCGCAGCCAATGAAGTTGACAATGGCTTCTTCTAGAGCTCGAATCGTATTCACATCGAGGTCATTTGTTGGTTCATCGATTAGAAGAACATTTCCAGGGTTCTTGAGGGCCAAAGCCAGATGAACACGATTGCGTTCACCACCTGAAAGTTTGTTTACAGGTTTTTGTTGATCAGCACCTGTAAAATTAAACCACGAAACATAGGCCCGTGAATTTATTTCTCGCGAACCAAGTTTAACAGTATCTAATCCTTCAGAAATAACATCCCAAACACCGCGATCATCTTCTTCAGGAAAGCGATCTTGAGAAACATAACTAAGCACAGCGGTCTCACCAACATCAAAAGTTCCTGAGTCAGGCGTTTCTTGTCCTGTTATCATTTTAAAGAGCGTTGTTTTGCCGGCACCATTCGGGCCAATAACCCCTACAATGCCACCTTGAGGGAGTGAAAATTCTAAATTTTCAAATAAAAGTTTATCACCATAAGCTTTAGAAACGCTTTTTGCTTCAATTACTTTTGAGCCTAAGCGAGGTCCTGCTGGAATATAAATCTGAATGTCATCATGGTACATTTCTTTAGCTTGATTAACCAAGGTTTCATAGTTTGTAATACGTGCTTTGCTCTTTGAACGTCTTGCAGAAGGTGTTAGCCTGATCCATTCCAGTTCGCGTTGTAGGGTCGTAACACGACGTTCTTCTTGTTTAGCTTCTGTTTTTAGGCGAGCTTCCTTTTGTTCTAACCAAGAAGAATAGTTTCCTTTAAAGGGATGTCCCATACCGCGGTCTAGTTCCAAAATCCAACCAGCCACATTATCAAGAAAATAGCGATCATGTGTTACCGCAATGACAGTGCCTTTGAATTTTTGTAAATGACGTTCTAGCCAGAAAACTGTTTCCGCATCTAGATGATTTGTGGGTTCATCTAAAAGGAGGACATCTGGTTCTTCTAAGAGAAGGCGGCAAAGGGCTACGCGGCGTTTTTCACCACCAGAAAGCTCTTCAACTTTTTGATCTGGAGGAGGGCAGCGTAAGGCTTCCATGGCCAATTCTAAGCGGCTGTCCAATTCCCAGGCATCAAGATTATCAAGTTTTTCTTGAACCTTAGCTTGGCGCTCAATGAGTTTTTCCATTTTTTCTGGAGAAATATCTTCTCCAAAACTATTATTAATTGTTTCATATTCCTTTAAGAGGTCTACTGTTTCTTTTACACCTTCCTGGATACATTCTAAAACAGTTTTATTTGGGTCTAGTTGTGGTTCTTGTTCTAGAAAACCAACTGAATAACCTTTGGAAGAGGTGACTTCGCCAATATAATCTGTGTCAAGGCCGGCAATGATTTTAAGTAAACTACTTTTGCCCGAGCCATTAAGTCCTAAAACACCAATTTTGGCGCCATAGAAAAAAGAGAGATAGATATCTTTGAGTACTTGTTTTTTGGGGGGATGAATACGTCCCACACCAATCATGGAAAAGATGATTTTTTCGTTATTTGTATCGCTCATGAGTAAAGGCTTCAGCTTTCAGGCTTCAGACTTCAGTATTCTTTTTACTGATGTCTGATTACTGATGTCTGAAGTCTATTAAAAAATTTCCAACCAATCCTGATATTCAGGAACATTTCCTTTGGTTGCTTCAAAAAAACGTGTTTGAACTGCTGAAGTAATGGGGCCTGGTTTGCCAGTGCCCACAACATGGTGATCGATTTCGCGTACTGGTGTTATTTCTGCTGCTGTTCCTGTGAGAAAAACTTCATCACAAATATAGAGATCTTCGCGAACAATTTTTTCTTCAACAATAGGGATGTTTAAGTCTTTTAGAATTTGAATGGCTGATAGTCTGGTGATGCCATTTAAAATAGAGGAGGCCGCTGGTGGCGTGCGTACCACACCATCGCGAATAACAAAAATATTTTCCCCAGAAGCTTCTGCCACATAACCTTCCGCATCAAGCATAATAGCTTCTTGAAAACCACTGAGCATGGCTTCGCGTTTTGCTAGAATGGAATTAATATAATTGCCACTAGCCTTTGCTTTTGGCAGGTGAACATTCATGGATAGTCGATTAAAAGAAGACACTTTTACACGAATGCCATTTTTAACACCGTCTTCACCAAGGTAAGCGCCCCATGGCCAGGCGATCAAAGCTGTTCTTAAGGGGTTATCAATGGCATAAAGTCCCATAGCACCATCACCGATAAAAATGAGCGGTCTTAAGTAGCCTTCTTTGAGCTTATTGATTTTAAAAAGCTCGATTGATTTTTCAATGAGCTCTTCAGTTGAAAACGTGGGTTCCAACCAAAACATTTTGGCTGAATCATGGAGGCGTCTGAGGTGTTCTTTAAGTCTGAAAAACCCAGACTTACCATTGCTAAGTTGGTAACAACGCACGCCTTCGAAAACGCCCAGTCCATAGTGGAGTGAATGAGTGAGGATGTGAACATTTGCGTCATCCCAATTGACATACTTGCCATCAAGCCAAATTTTATCAACTTTTTGAACCATAAAAACCCCTTTAAAAAAAATAGATAAATTCGTATGTTATCGTAATTGTTAATGCATTGACATAAAAGAATACGAAGAACAAGTGAAATAGAAAAGTAAAAACTTAATAAACGTCAATATAATGACAGTATGCAAAGTTGAATGTCAAAAAAAGCAGCTTTTTTAGGAGACGCGAAAGCTAAAAAAATGTATAATTAAAGTTAGCCGATGGAATCTTGATAACAGTAAAGAATAATTATGAATTTTAAACACAGACAGGCACTTTCCTTCATCCTTTTCGTATTTGTTTTCATTTTCTTAATAGGATTAACGCCGGATATTCATGCTCAGTCAGCAAGAGACAATGGTGTTCTCATAGCAGAATTTAATGAGTTTATTGGCACTGGCATCAAAGAAATGGATGAAGGTCAATACGAGGAGGCTATTAAATCCTTTCATCGTGCTTTAGTTGTGGTTGGTGACGATGATGCTGAAGTGTATTTTGCTATTGGTATGGCGCATGATGCGTTAGGTCAATATAATCAGGCTATTGAGGCCTTTAAAAAAGCGATTAAACTCAGTCCACAGCTCAGTGAGGCTTACGTCAATCTTGGGCTCATTTATCTTAAACTGAATAAATCTGAAGAGGCGATCAAAACATATTTTGAGGGATTAACAATTAATCCATTAGATGAAAAATCCTATTTTGGATTAGGGGTCGCGTATCAAAGGCTTGATCGGTATGCAGATGCTGTGGATGCTTATAGTGAAGCGATCATTATTCGACCAAGTTTTTCTGATGCGTATAACAACTTAGGAATCGCGTTGAGTCACCTTGGTTTGTATGAAGAAGCTATTACGTCTTACAAGATAGCGATAAAGATCCGGCCTGATTTAGCGGAAGCGGCCCACAATAACCTGGGTATAGCTTATCAAAGTTTAGGGCGTCATGAAGATGCTTTATCATCTTATCTCAATGCCATTTTACTCGATCCCAATTATGCCAAAGCCTATTGTAACTATGGACATGCCAAGCATCTGACAGGGGCCTATGAAGAAGCCATTACAGCATATGAACAGGCTTTACGTATTGATAAAAACTTTGCAGATGCTCATTATGGTTTGGGTAATGCCTATGGCAATTTGGGCGAATACAGCAAAGCAACAGTGGCTTATCTTAACTCATTAGAAAGTAATCCAGATGATGCGCGTACGTATTTTAATTTGGGCTGGTCTTATGGTAAACTCGGTAAACACAAAAAGGAAATTGAAGCCTACGGTAAAGCTATTTCTTTAGAAGAAGATTATGCTAAAGCCTATTTGGGGCGTGGTTTAGCTTATCTTAAGGATGGTGATAAAGTTTCTGCTCATAAAGAATACGAACATTTAAAGAAATTCGATGCCGATCTGGCACAAACACTTCTTCAATTAATTAATGAATAAATAAATAAATTGCTCCTACGCTCCAATGCTCCGATGATCCGAAAAAAATAAGACAGCACAGAGACATAGTGGTGACAGTTAGATAAATTTATAAGGAAGCTGAAAAATTCCCTTTTCCGTTATAATTCCCGTAATTAACTCATGAGGCGTCACGTCAAAGGCAGGGTTTTTAATAGAAATTCCATCAGGTGTGAGTTGTTTACAGCCTACTTTTGTAACTTCTATAGGATCGCGTTCTTCAATAGGGATTTCTTTGCCTGTGGGTGTTTGAGGATCAATAGTAGAGAAGGGGGCTGCTACATAAAAGGGGATGTTGTGGTATTTGGCATTAATGGCCACAGAATAGGTGCCAATTTTATTGGCTACGTCACCATTAGCGGCAATGCGATCGGCACCCACGATGATCTTGTTGATAAGACCCTTAGCCATCAGACTTGCTGCCATATTATCGCAGATTACGGTTACATCCAAGCCACATTTCTGCGCTTCCCAAGCTGTGAGTCGGGCACCTTGCAGGACAGGGCGTGTTTCATCAGCAATGAGTTTTATGTTTTTACCTGCTTGAACGGCTGAATACACAACACCCACAGCAGTGCCCCAACCAGCAGTCGCCAAAGCACCAGCATTACAATGAGTAAGCACAGTATCACCATCATCTAAAACGACCTGACCATGCTCACCCATTTGTTTATTGGTAAGAATATCTTCATCTTTAATGGTCTTGGCCTCGTGAATAAGAATTTGTACGATGTCATCTACACTTTTATTCTTATTCTCCTCTAAAATCCCCCTCATCCGATCCAATGCCCACTTCAAATTCACCGCTGTCGGTCTTGTTTTAAACAACTCATCACAAACTTTGTGAATGTATTTGATGAAATCATCTTTTACGGACAACGGACAACGGTCAACGGTCAACGAGATGGCAACAGCCATCGCCGCTGCCACCCCAATTGCCGGCGCCCCGCGAATCGTCATATTCTTAATGGCTTCAGCCACATCTTCCCAGGTTTCACAGGTGACGTATGTCTCTTCTGTGGGTAGTTTGCGTTGGTCGAGCATGATGACTTTGTTATTTTCCCATTCGATTATTTTGAATTCTTGGATCATAAATTATGGCTCAGGGCGTAAGGCTTAGGGCTTAGGGCCTGAACAAGTTGAGGTTAATCGTATAATAGTATCCGCCATCTAATAGAGGTCTAGCATAGTCTATGTATAAATAAGTTATTAAGGCTTGTTCTTTTGTGAGCGTGAATTCAAGGATGTGCTCTTTGTTTGGATTTACGCGTGTTTTTTTAATGATGTCATTTTGATCACGTTTGCCAAGCCAAATATAATTTCTAAAATCTTGTTCTTCTGGTTTAAGTGGGGTTTTACATTCTATGAGCCAGGCTGGTGTTTCATCATCAACCATGGGGGCTTTGATGGTGTATTTGAAACTGTTTTCATCAACAGCTGTTACTTTAATATTAATTTCATGCTTTGCCATGTTATCTTTAGTAATGTGTTCAAGCTTGGCAAAACCAGCTTTAGTTGAAAATGGCAGTAATAAAATCAGAAAGAGAAAGATGATATGTAAACAAATAATTTTAATCATTTAAGAAAAGATAAATTAATAAAATTATAAATGGCGCTAAAAACAGAGATGTTGCGACAAGACCATTACGCATCTTATAATTCATTAACTCATCATTAAAAGATGTCTTACAGCCTTTACCAATCCAAAAAACAAAGGCACCTAAACCAAAAAATATATAGTAGATTAATTCTAAAATAAGTTCCATTAAAGCATCCCTTTCTCTCTTTTTTCTTTGGTTTTTTTGGCATAAAAATGTGTGTAAAAAACACCTAATACAAGAAAGGTTAGCTGAATGCCATTATAAGTCCATTCACATACGTGTGGGTAAATAAGTTTAACCACATTAACCATGGTATTGGCTAAAAAGATAAGAGCCCAAAAACTTGTCATAATAAAAGAGCTGCGAATAAAAGAAGGGGAGTTCCAAAGATTTTCTGGGACATGTTCTTTTGCATAGGACTCTGTAAAAGGATGGCCTACAAACATGGAAATAAGAGTTCCTAAGAAGAGTGAACCACTAGCAAAAATGCCAAGATGTGTAATAAACCATATGTTTTTTAATATGGCAGCAAAGACAACAGTGATGAGAAAAAAGATCACACTCACCCAGAGAATCATGCCTTTTTGGTATTTAAGTAGGCTCATGACAATAACCAGCACAACAGCTACATAAATACCAATTTGCAATCTGAGCATAGAATGCCCACCCGCAATAAACCAAAAAGCAAGCCATGGTAAGAAAGCTAAAAGTAATTTAATAGGATTCATAGATTGGTTCTCCTTTAGAGCGTTTTGAAAGACTTAAAGAATACTACTGAGGAACTTTGCATGATTCAAGAAATATTACTAACCACTTTTGTGAGTCTGCAAATATACTACATAGCAACAAGATAAAAAAAGATCCTAATGTTCTGTCTAAATTACCACATACATTGACTTATACACATCTCCCGTTTATCACTATTTTCATTACAAGGAGACTAAATGTTCAAAGCGGTAATTTTTGATAATGATGGTGTTGTGATTAATTCAGAGCCAATAATATTTGATGCGACTTATGAGGTTTTTAAAAAATATGGCATTACCATTACCAAAGATGATGTTGAAGAGGGGATAGGCGCTGGTGATAAGTACGTGCGTTTACCTAAGGAAAAATATGGTTTAACAGAGGTGTCCTTAGAAGAGCTTTTAAAAGAACGGGAACAAGGTTTTAGAAAGTTAGCGCCCGGACGACTTAAACCCTTTCCTGGTTTTAAACAGGTTGTCAATTATCTCAAAAAACTAAAAATGCCCATAGCACTCGCATCGTCTGCAGAAACAGAAGTCGTGTATCACAATTTAAAAGTTGCAGGGGTTAATTATAAAATATTTGATGAGATCGTAGATAGTAGTAAAATTGAAAACAAGAAACCAGCGCCTGATATATTCCTACAAGCTGCCCTACAGTTAAAAGTCGATCCTCAAGACTGTCTTGTAATTGAAGACGCCATTATGGGTATTGAAGCGGCCAAAAAAGCCAATATGAGAGTCATTGCCTTCGCGCGTTCTATTTCAAGAGATAAATTAAAAACAGCTAATTATGTGGTTGATTCTATGGGTGAATTACTTGATCTTTTTAGGCATAATTTATCTGGGTAAGACACGCAAGAATGCACCATGACCAATCAGATTTAGAACAAAGCTGACCTCCAAAAAAAACAAACACAAAACATGATTATTTGTTTAGTTAGTACAGCCAGTACCATTAATAGGTACTGAGTCTCATATTTGGGACTGGAAAGAGAGACTGAGACTGATAACTATATGAAATAACACAAATCCATGTTGGCATGGGTATTGCTATATTCTATTATGATCAAAGTAATGTAAATATACCTTGAAAGGGTATACCAACAAGAGGTATGCTAAATATGACAATACAATCTTTTAAAAACTCTGAAACAAGAGATTTATTTGTGCTGGGTAAGCTGAAAAGGAATTCAAAATGGCGTAAAATATCAAAGATTGTGTTAAGAAAACTTGATATGTTGCATTATGCGTATCACCTTGATGATTTAAGATCACCACCGGGTAATCGATTGGAGGTCTTAAAGGGTTATATGTTTAGTTGGTATAGTATAAGAATTAATGAACAGTGGAGAATAGTTTTTCAATAGTGTGATACGGGACCAACTAATGTTTATGTATGTGATTATCACTAGGAGAATATATCATGTTAGTACCAAAAAGGAAGCCTACTACGCCTGGAGAAATATTGAATGAGGAATATCTTATTCCTATAGGAATGACACAAAAACAGCTCGCCGATCATATTGATTGTGACATTAAGGTTATAAATAGATTGATAAATGGCAGGACAAATCTCACGGCAAAAATGGCACTCAAACTCGCAGCCACTTTTAGAACAACACCATAATTTTGGCTTAATTCTCAAAAAAATGTTGATGTGTTTATAGCTTCAAAAAAGATAAAGAAACTACCTAAACCAATCATGATCAAAACTAAGTTAGCCTTTTCATGACACAGAAAAACTAATAGGGACTAACTACTCTACAATACACCATGGCGACATTGAACATAAATCTTGGGTTTTGGGTTAGGTGCTGAATAACGCAACAAAATTTATCAACTATTCCCAAACAACGTAAATTCTTTTTCTTCCCGTGGCTCATCGATTTTGGCTAAGTACTCTTTGGACTCTGGGGTGTTGATTTCTTCGAGGACTGTTTTAATGAATCTTTGGATAAAGACATTTGTGTCGGTTATTCTCTGAGTGGCGATTTTACGGTATCTGTCATCAAGATGCTTGATGGCATCATTTTCAAAACAACCAATGAGGTCTGCCATAGCCGAACCGTGAACACTCATATCTTTAAGTGTTTTGTCTGAAAATGTATCAAGAATATAATTTATTGCATTGCCTGTGATGTGTGGGAATTTTCTAAAATGAGCAATGGCTTGTTCGCGCGTTTCTGGATCAGAACTTAAAAGCGTGTCAATATGAAACCACGCATTGTCTATATAGTTTTCCCAGCGAACAAATTTGCCACCATTGTGATCAATGTTCCAACCATGTTTAACACAGGCTCCAGCAATTAGAGCATAGCCAACAATGCTTGCAACAATGATGGGATGCTCTACAACAAGATGCCCCAAATCTAAGCCAACATCATGCCCCTTTTTCACCATGGGTCCAAAGGGACCAAAACGCAAATAAGGTTCATGCGTTTGTTGCGCTTCTTGTAAGAGTTGCTGTCCTTGCTGAAAACAGTTTAAAGCTGTTTGTTTTGCTGTATGCAAAAATGATGCTAATGGAATATTATTCCACAACGATACACTGCTGAATTGAATCATAGATGCCCCTATATGTTTGCCCACCTGCGACTTAACAGAAAGGGTATTTTTTTAGCAACCAAGCACTCAACCCAATAACATACTGTGTTACATATCTGTTGAGTGCTCGGTATACTTTTTTAGCAACTTATGAGCTCATTGAACGATATATAGAGTAATAATAGGGCATAAAAATAATAACCATATAAAATACAATTACTTATGTTAATATCACCGATTACAGTTATTGGTGGCGGACCTGCTGGATCTTTAGCCGCTATTGCGGCACAGCAAGTTATAAATACAGATCCAGCGAAAGGTTACGTCACAGTCATTGAAAAAAAAGACTATGCTTCTAAGAAACGGGCATTGCCGGAAAAGGTTTGTGCTGGCTTAGTTCCTGAAAGTGGCTTGCAACTCATGGATGAGTACGAAGTGCCCTGGAAGAATTTTCCACGTGTTGCACTTACAAACATGGTGTTTAGTGATAGAGGTCATCTAGCACTTGATGATCCTGAGAATCTAAAACCCTATTATCCTCATCGTGATCTTGTAGAAACACATGACATTCATTTAGGATCCATATTTGGACGCGATACCTTTGATGCAGGTTTATTGAATCATGCTAGGCAAGTGGGTGCTCGGGTTCTTACAGGTACTTCAGTCAGTCAAATTATTCCTGATAGCGATGGATTATTAGTTTTACGTAAAGGAAAAAATGGTGAGGGTGATGAGCTTATTGTTAAAACACAGATGGTTATTGGGGCTTTTGGGGCAAACCTCATGCTTGGTGAAAAATTTGCGGCGCTTATGGGAAATTATTTTCCCACAAAAGATTCTTCTATGGGATATGCTTACCGTGCCTATGTTACTAGTTCTTATAATAGAAACTTAAATCATGGAACAGCCATGCATTGTCGTGGTTTTAGTTATCCTTACAATGGGGCAATAGCGGGTGGTTATTTATGGACTGTTGATTCGCCACAAGGCGTGAATTTTGGTGTCATGGGCTTTAATTACGGTAAGGCATCATTTTTTAAATTAGCAGATTTTAAATATATGTTTCCGCAATATTATGGTGTGCCTGGAACAGTGATTAGCAAGAAACGAGGTGCCCCTTTGCCTATGTGGGAACCTAGTATGGTTAATGAAATCAGTATTGGGTGTAATAATACGGCCGTCGTAATAGTTGGCGATGCCGCTGGTTATGTTGACCCCCTTACAGGTGAGGGAATTCAACAGGGAATGCAATCAGGCGCTAATTTAGGTGCTGCCATGGCACAAGCTGTACTGCGTGGGGATATGCTACCCGTGCATACATTGGCAGCGGACATTCCTCATTCACGTGCGTATAGAATGCGCAAAGCATCACACCTAATAGCAAAATATTTTATTCGTCAACCTGATCGGCTTCATCTCTTGCTAAGAATATTAAAACAACATCCCTATTTTGGACGTGTGATCAATGATTACATTAGTCATAGAAAACTTGGTGAGTATCTTCTAGATCCGCGTATCATGAATTTAGGCCTAACTTTAGTCAGAGAACCTCAAATCAGAAAAGCTTTTTATGAAATGATAGGATTATAACGGCTTATCATTTTGTTGTGGAACTACTTTTTTCAAAACCAATGTATAAGAGCTTGTTTTTCGGATTTGGCCACCCAAAACAATTTTGAGGTAATAGGTCCCTGTCTCTTTAAAGGTAACAGGAGCTGTTTTTAGGCCTTCGCCATATTTTGTGTTATTGTTAATGAGTTGTTGTTTGAACTCGTCAAAAACGATTATGGAAAAATAGGCATCTTTAAATTCATCATTTGGGATAATACCCACATAGTATTGATCTCCCGCTTGCACATTTAAGGCAAAAATATCTACTGTATCACCACCGCCACCTAAATAGTTTGTTTCATAGCGACCAGGTTTGATGGGGAGAGCTGTTTTGATACTGTCGCCAGCATCTTTATCCTGATTGAGATCTCCTTTTACAGATGTGCCAATAGAAAACGTTACATGATCTTTATTGAGTGCAGCATAGGATGAGCCCACAAGAATATAGTAACGTTGTTCATCAAGAGATCGGTAAACTATTATTTCTGTGTGATGTGGTTGTCCTATAATTTCTTTCTTTTTTAGGTTGTTTCTTTTTGAATCGTGGAGCTGGATACCCGCATAGGGATTGTCATTTGTTTGTGGTTCTAGTCGTTTTAAACTCACACCTTTTTCAAGTGTTTTTAGTGTGAGCGTAATCTCCTGAGTGGGTTTGAGATCTATGTAAAAATAATCAAATTCATTTTTTCGTTGATGGTGGTCTAAACGGTATTCAGTATTTTTTTCTAAAGAAACAGCCGCCTCATAAGAATCGCCGCCACGGATTTCTGTGCCATAGGTTGTTTTTTCTTTATCAATAACGAGTGAGGCTTGGGTTGCTTTTTCTAAGGCAGCCAGCAGCGCGCTCGCGCCTTTGGCATCAAAATATGCACCACCTGTTGTTTTGGAAATATCCATGAGTTGTTGGCGTGTTTTGGCATCTACATTAAAGCCAACTGTATGGACAATAACCTCAAAACCTTGTTTTTTGAGCTCTTCTAAAACAGCGATGGGGTCACCGCCACAGGTTTCTTCTCCATCGCTAAGCAGGATAATAACTTTATCTGCTTCACGGGAAGCATCAAAGTCGAGACGAGATTTTTCTAGAGAGAGTGCAATGGGGGTATAGCCTTTGGGTGTGAGATTTTGTATTTTTTGGCTAATGAGTGTTTGATTTTTTTGTGCAAAAGGAACAGATAATTCAGTATCTTTACAGCTTTCTGCTTTATTTGTTTGTTCAATGCGGTGTCCATAGAGGCGAAGAGCGAGGTGTGTGTTTTGGGGGATTGATTCCAGCGTTTTCAAAAGGGCTTTTTTAGCGCTGTCAATTTGCGTTTCATTTTCACTGATTTTTTTCATAGAGCCAGAAACATCGACAATAAACTCAATGTCTGTTTTGGCAAAAGTAGAAAAGGATAGGGTGCACATGAAAATGACACATAAAATAAAAAGATAAATATTTGATTTCATGAAGACTCTATTACTATTGTTGTTGAGAAGGTCAAAGTAATATTACGGGTTCTGTATAGCAAAATAAGCCATACCCACATTAAACATAACTCTGGGGTTTTGGATTGGGTATTCTGCTTTAAGTTGATCATAGAAGGGTGTTTCTTTGAGCCTGTATTCAAAAACTTTTTCAACGCTATCCAGTTTTATGGTGACTCCAAATTCAATAAAAAGATCTGCAAGGCCTTTATAAGAATTAGACTTATTTGCTAGTTCTACAAAAAGCTTGTTAATACTTGTAATTTTAGAATTGGGATAGTGTTTCCAATAATCAATGTAATCAGCTGACGTGATGGATGCTTTGGCAATAGGAATACACCATGACCAATCTGATTTAGTGCATAGCTGACCCCAGAAAATAGATTTGAAGCTTTTAAGAGGCCATTTCTCATTTAATTTTGTGAGAATAGCTTTATGAATAGCTGTCTGTTGTTTGAATGGCTTGTCACATTTCATTCTAGCGCTCAATGATCTTTTACCACTTTTAAATTCTTCTGCATTCCATTTAATAAGGCAGTCAGGTATTTCAACAACAAAAGCGTAATCGTCTGTTTTGTAAGCCCAACCAGCAGAGCCTTTATCTTGGTAGCTTTTTACATCGTAAGTTTCTTGAGCTTTAAGGTTGGGGGAAAAAATAAATATAGTAAGAAGGATAAACAAGATCTTTTTCATGTTTATCTTCGTATATGAGGTACTATGATGATTCAAGTGATGAATTATTTACCAAAAATATCAGCCACCATATTGGAGGCGAAGCGGGCTAGGCCTTTGAGGCCTGTGTAGGTGACAGCATACTTTGTGTTGGGACCAACGCATGCAGAAATATCTTTGTACATACCTGATTCAATTGTTTCAGAACAATCAGCAATTTCTTTTACTTTTGTTCCCGGTATTGTGTCAGAGCACTGAACAGCGTCTTGATAATTTGTAAACGTGGCATCTAATTGACAAGGTGTCGACATATCATATCCTTTTTTAGAGTTATCCTATATAGTTACTTTCTTTATCGGCAAAATAGGCGATATGTTGCCTAAAAAAATATAAATGTTTATTACAATTAAAAGGTTTTAACCTGTTGTTATTATGGTGCTATTTTAAAACACGCCATGATTTTGGAAAAATGACCCAGTGATTGTTCAGATACACAAGGCCATCATAGGCCATACCGAGTGTTTCACCAGGCTTAACAAATTTGAATCTATAAACGGTTACTCCTGATTTCAAATGTGGGGCAACCTGCGCATAACCCCCAGGAAAGGCAGAGGCGTTACCTGTAGCTGTTTTTAACTCATCAGTTGTTGCTGCTGTGAGAATAACGGCTGTTTGCCCTGGATTATTTTTGACCACGATCGCACCAGCATTCCAAGGGGGTTGATAGCCTTGATAGGCTTTTTGTACAGCGGTTTCCTTAAAAAAAGCATCGAAATCTGCTTGGGTTGGTCTGAGAGAATTTGTTAATGTCTTGTAATCAGCCCCAGGTTTTAAGAATTGTTCTAAGAGTTGCTTGGCTCCTTCTGTTGTATTGGGAAACGTTGATTGGGCTTGTAGAGCAGAGGTCATAAATAAAGTACAAATAAAAATACTGAGAACTGAGGCAAATACAATTTTTTTCATAAGATTCTCCTAAAGGTTCTTAAATAAGATTCTTGGTTTTTTACGAAATATATTATGGGAAAATATAGGAGTTACTTAATAAAAGCAATGGCATTTAAAATACGATCTGACAGTGCAAATCTTTGTTCAGATCTTTGTTCAGACACGTCATACAGTCTCTTTCGGGATAATACTATTAATCACTTGCCAGAGGCTTTGTTCCTTATTATCAATTCATAAACCTCAATTCGTTGTCCGTTTCCCGTTGTCCGTTATCCGTTGATGCCGATAACCGATAACCGATAACCGATAACCGAGTCTATGAACAAAGTCCTAATCATTGATTTTGGTTCCCAATACACACAACTAATCGCACGCAAAGTTCGCGAGCTTAAAGTCTACTGCGAAATCTGGCCCTGTACAGAGACTTTCTATCGCATGAAAGAGTTTGCTTCTGAAGCTATTATTCTATCTGGTGGACCAGCCAGTGTGTTGCAAAAAGATTCTCCCACAATTGATAAAAGACTTTTTGATTTAGGTGTGCCCATTTTAGGCATTTGCTATGGTATGCAGCTTATTACCAAACTTATGGGTGGCAAGATTATTTCTGCCAAAGAACGTGAATACGGCCATGCCAAACTTAAGATCAAAAAGAAGCATGTGCTTTTGCAGGGAGTGAAAAAGGATTC